>JBDTTM010000216.1:0-7381 GCA_039930605.1 Bacteroidota bacterium | reverse complement strand
AATTGTCTTCTTGTCACTTTTTGCGGAATCAGTAAAATGATTGAAGCTTACATTCTGGTTCACTGTATAACCGCCTTCATTCACCCTTCTGAAAAATAACCAGGGAATTATTGCCTGGCTGTCAACAATGCTTTCGTAACGGTCACGCACTTTAAAAAACCAGTCAAAAGCACCTACTGTTTCACCGGTTGCAACAATGTGGTAACAAGGCCTTCCACCGATATTTTTCATTTCACTTTTTATTTCCATCGTTGCATTACCGGCGTCAATAAACCCGTAATGTATCCGGAATTTTAATCTTTCCCCTGCCTTGAATGCCTTGTTGTCGATGGTCCTGAATACTTTTTGTCCATTGGAAGAATATGCAGTAAAACCAATAAACAAAAAGCAAATAATCACAATTTTTTTCATGCGCCACCACAAGGCAAAGATTATTCCATCCTTTAAAAAATTGATAGTATGCCTGGAAATAATTCGTTTTCGTTTCATGAAATTAATAATAGACATCGCAGCAAATTGCGAGAGATCTTGTCACAAATTACACTAATTATCACTAATAACGCACAATTTGCAATAATGATTTGTGAGAATTCGTCATTTCGTGGTGAACAATTCGGTTATCCTTGCAACCACGCTGCCTGGAATTCTTTCAGATAGGAACTAAAGAAAAAGAAAGCTATTGGAAAATGGGGATTCAGGAAGGAAGTTCTTCCTCATCTGTAGAAGAAGAAATTTCATTTATTGACCCGGGAGTTTCTTCTGCCAGGTTTTCATTTTCTAAAAAAATTTTCTTGCGGTCAGGGAGCTCCGATGAATCAGGGTTTTCGTCCGTTACCAGTGTTTCATCTGTGGCTTCAGACAATGTTGTGCCCGGCTCAAGTACCTCAGAAAAAACAACTTCATCGGTATTGGTCTCATTCAAAACAAGTGTTTCAACTTCTGAAGGCATGTCTTCCATCGATTCACTGGACATACCTATTTCATTCTGTGGTGCCCGCAAATCCTTTAGCTGCGGGAGATCTGTAGTGGATTTGATTCCGAAATAATCCATGAAATTCTGACTGGTGGCATAAAGCATCGGCCTTCCCGGACCATCACTTTTGCCTTGCATTACGATCATCTCTTTCTCCAGAAGTTTCTGAACTGCATAGTCACAATTCACTCCGCGGATATGTTCAATTTCAGTTTTGGAAATCGGTTGCTTGTAAGCAATGATGGCAAGGGTTTCCATTTGTGCAACAGAAAGTTTCTTCTTGGCTTTGTGCTGGATCAGTGCCGTAAGTGTTCCGTGAAATTCTTTCTTGGTGAGAAACTGGTATCCTTCGGCGATTTCAGAAAGTTCAAAAGAAAAATCATCCGTTAGATATTTCTGTTTGATTTCTTCAATGGCTGCCAATAATTCTTCATCATTAGTTTCCCATCCCATGGATAACTTAAGTGATGCCTGGATTTCATCGAGTGTAATGCTGTTTTCCGAGCAAAAAATCAATGCCTCAATATGCTGTTTCAATAATTGCATGTCTCTGTCTGTCTGTATTTTACGCCTTTTCAGCGATACGAATGTACAATTTAGCCCGCAAGAAAGGTGATTTAGGAAGTGTGGGAAAATTTTTTTTTCAACAATTACACCCCGCGCTGAGTGTCAATGTGTTCTTTCAATGGTAAACTGAACAAGGTCATGGAGTGATTTCTTGTAAATATTTTCGGGAAAAGCATCCAGTATTTCATACGCTTTTAGCTGGTATTCCTTCATTTTGGTTTCTGAATATTGAATACCTCCACTCTGCTTCACAAATTCAATGACCTCCTTTACCTTTTTGTCGTTCGTATTGTGGTTTTTCACAATGTTAATAACCCTTTTCCGGTCCGAATAACCGGCATTTGCCAAAGCAAAAATCAGTGGCAGGGTCATCTTACTTTCTTTGATGTCAATACCGGTTGGTTTCCCGATGATGCCATCAGGTCCATAGTCAAACAGGTCATCTTTGATCTGGAATGAGATTCCAATGTATTCCCCGAAGAGGTGCATTTTTTCAATTGTAGCTGCATCAGCCCCCGCAGAAGCCGCACCACAAGCGCAACAGGAGGCAATGAGGGATGCAGTTTTCTGCCTGATTATGTCGAAATAAATATCTTCTTTGATGTCGAGGCGCCTGGCCTTTTCAATCTGCAACAGTTCGCCTTCACTCATCACCTTCACAGCCGTGCTTACAATCTTCAACAGGTTATGGTCGTTGTTATCAACTGAAAGCAATAAACCTTTACTCAACAAATAATCACCGACCAGCACCGCAATTTTATTTTTCCAGAGTGCATTGATGGAGAAAAAACCCCTGCGCTCATTGGAATCATCTACTACATCGTCATGCACGAGTGTGGCAGTATGCAGCAATTCAATGAGTGCTGCAGCGCGGTAGCTGGCATCGTTGATTCCTCCGCAAAGTCCGGCAGCAAAAAACACAAACATCGGGCGCATCTGTTTCCCTTTTCGCTTCACGATATAGTGTGTGATGCGGTCCAGCAACGGAACTTTGCTTCGCATGGAATCCCTGAAATGGGATTCAAACTTCTCCATGACAGGCGAAATCGGTTCTTTGATTTTATCGAGCGAAAGCATATGCGGATGCGAAAGTAAATTAAAATAATATCGAAAGTGTTCCTCATGTTTCTGTTTCTTTACCGACTCAATGAAGCAGGTAAAAATTAATGAAGCAACATTTATCGGCAGCTACCCGAAAGTGGATATATGCCCGAAACCGGTATTGCCGGAATATGCATTTATCGGCAGGTCAAATGTTGGAAAATCAAGCCTTATCAATATGCTGGCAGGAAGGAAAAGCCTGGCCAAAATTTCTTCAACACCCGGAAAAACCCAGCTAATCAATTTTTTTCTGATCAATACAAAATGGCATCTCGTGGATTTGCCGGGGTATGGATTTGCAAAAGTATCGAAGGACAAACGCCAGGAATTTGAAAAGATGATCCGCGGCTACCTCACCGGCCGGCCATGCCTGATGACCGTTTTTATTTTAGTTGATGCCAGGATACCGCCACAAAAACTCGACATTGACTTCATCAATAAAACCGGGGCGAGTAATATTCCATTGGTTTTGATTTTCACGAAGACAGATAAACTTTCCGAGCGGCAGATTGGATTGAGTACAAAAGCCGTGATGGATGAGTTGTCAAAAACCTGGGAAGAGATGCCGAAATATTTTATCTCCTCCTCAGTTACTAAAACAGGGAAGGATGAAATACTTAAATATATTGAAGAGACGAATAAAGTTTTTTGAGAAATTAATTTCCAGGATTTGATTTAACGTCAGTTAAGCGCTCCAAAATTCACTCCTGATTTTTTTGCATCTATTCATTTTTCATTGTAAGCCGCGAGTTTGCTTAAAAATAAAAATGCCACAGATTCACAGAATGAATAACCCCACAACAGAGTCGAGGTCTCAGGTAAATGATGCAACGAATTCACTAATTCTCACGAAGCAGTTCGTGTTAATTTGTGTAATTCGTGGCGAGAACAAAACCCGCAGCAGAGCTGTGAGTAATTCTTCAGATTAAATTAGTGCAATAATAAATCTGTGAATCTGTGGCAGAAAAATCCCGCCACCAGTTACCGGTTGGTATTAATCCTGTTCTGTTCATCCTGCGAACCTATTGCACGTTGACGTGCTCGCGCAACTGTTTTCTTTCCGAAGTTATAACTCAGGTGCAAACGGATAAACTGGCTGTCGTAAACACGCCTGAAGTTGACATCAATGTTCTGGTATTTGATGACGGACGTTGTAACATCGGTATGAAAAATATCATTGATGTTCACGCGTAACTGAAAGCGTTCCTTCCAGAAGCGCTTGCTGATTCCGGCGGATACAGATCCGACAGGATTGGAAACAGTAGTACCATACAAAGCTGCACTGTTATAAAATCCGCTCAACTCGAAGCTCCAGCCTTTTGAGAATACAAATGTATTGTATGTATTAAATGCGAAAGTGGTTAGCCGTTTGTCAACTGCTCCTGCAGATGAGATTCCACTGTACTCGTTGCTGTACAAATTAAAATTATTACTGCTTTCCCACCACGAAGTAAGGTGCAACGGAATGCTCATCGTGATACCATAATTGTCGTTCATTTCCAGGTTTTCAGTCCTGAGAAAAGTAGTATGCGTGGAATCAACCTGGTCGGCAATTTGCGTCATCGCATCAGTGGTATGGCTGTAGTTGACACCGATGGAATACATGCTCATAAAAGTATGCGCCAATTCAAATACCTGGGTGAACTGCGGATCAAGGTTCGGATTACCCTCATAAAAATTATGCGGATCGATGAAGTAACGGAATGGATTCAGCTGACCATAGGCCGGACGGTCGACTCTCCTGCTGTAAGAAAATTTTGATTGGTTTCTCGCATTGAATGAATAGGTGAGAAATACACTTGGAAACAGATCAAAATAATCGTGGTGAAAAGAGGAGTTGTGAATGGCTTGTTCTCCATCGGCGCGGGTTTGCTCTCCACGCAGTCCAAGCTGAATGCCGAGCTTTTTAAATTCTCCGGCCCAATTCAGGTAAATCGCGTTGATGTTTTCTGTGTAGTTGAAATGATTTGTTTTGCCAGTATCAACAATCGCTGCGTCATTCACGTAGTTGAAATACTGTACATCATTGTCGGTACTTACATAACTTGTTTTTCCTCCTGCTTCAATCTTCATTTTATTTGCGAACTGCTTAACATAATCAATCTTGAATGATCTGATGTCAATATCCGCCGGCTGTTTATCAGTAGAAATCTCGGTATAGTTAGGTGTGCCGTCATTAAAATAATGATCCGTTACAAAACGAAAATCACTTGCATTTGCATACTGCGCATAATCTGCATCAGCACTCAGCTCGCTTCCAAGTGTATCAAGCTTCAGCACGTAATTCAGGTTTCCTGAAACGGTGTTCCATTTACTGTCGTTGATATTTTCTGTTACATAGCTCGAGTCAGGCGATTCACTTTGATTTTTGATAACCGTTTTGGCAGTGGTGTTGTCATGGTTATTAAACAGGTTGCCTTTGAGTAAAAAACCAATAGTGCTTTTTTTAGAAGCATAATAATCGATACCGGCACGGAAATTATTTGAATAAAAACCTCCCTTATCAAAAGTGCGCTGTTCGAACGAAGAAGTATAATTTCCCTCGTTAAATCTCCTGGTATTGGTGATTCTTTCAAAATAAAATGCGCGCATAAAATCATAACCACCGAATAGGTTAATTTTTTCGTTTCGATAGTTAAGGTTGATACCTGAACCAAAGTCAGGATAAACGCCTTGTCCGTAACTGATGCGGTAATTTCCATTCAGTCCGATGTTTTGTTTCTTCCTCATTTTAATATTGATGATACCTGAATTTCCGGCCGCATCATATTTTGCTGAAGGATTCGTCATGATCACAATCTGGGAAAGCTGGTCGCTGGAAGTATTACGCAACAACTCATATAAATCCTTGGGAGAAAGATACGTTGGTTTGCCGTCCATCATCACCTGCACACCCTGCTTGCCTGAAAGCCTGATGTTGCCTTCATTGTCGACTGTAATTCCGGGCGAACGCTTGAGCACTTCCAGCGCAGTTCCACCGGCATCCACGATGCTGTTCTCCACGTTCACAATTGTCTCATCAATCCTGTGCTCAATGAAAGGTTTGAATGCTGATACGTTTGCTTCCGACAAAGTGAGTGCGTTGTCGGGAAGGGTGATAATACCAACGCGTGTATTATCTTCTCCTTCATCCACCATGAATGGAGCAGAATAATATTTGTTGCCGATCTGTGATACCAGCACAATGTACTTTCCTGCTTCAATATTTTCAAATGAATAGTCACCCGATTCATTGCTAAGTGCAGCTTTTATCACTGTGCTGTCGCCTGCGTTCACAAGAATGACATTGGCAAAAGCAGCAGGATTACTTTTTGCATCTTTTACATTTCCCGAGACTGTGGGAGTGGATTTAGCGAAAGCTGCAGGACCGAATAGAAAAACAATGAGGACCGGGAGGATGTAATTTTTTTTCATGTTGCGGTTTTATTAGTTGTCGTTTCGGAATTCGCAGATTCGAAAGCTTTCGCCATTCGTACTATCGCTATTCGTACCATCAACCAAACTTACCGCACAAAAAAATATAAACTGGTTAAGCGGGCGTTAAAGAAAAGCGCACCTCAGTTAATTTGAGTTAATTAACTTTTAACAGTTGAATGAAGTTGAACCAATTCTCTTCTCAGTGTATCTTATACAATCACCAATTAGATTACTCAACCACTAACTTCTGCAGATATTCCTTTTCAGCTTCGATTACCTTCACAAAATAAATGGATGGAGAGAAAGCCGAAATATCAATATGAAAATTCTTATCACTGACATTCATTTGCTGATACAAAATTCTGCCTAGCGCATCATAAATTAAAATATTGCGGGAGGAAAATCCGGAAGAATTAAAATCAACTACAACTTCATCAGTTGCAGGATTCGGATGAAGTGAGAACACTGATAGTGACGGTTGGTCAATACCCAAACAATTTTCTACAACTATTGTAATTGTGTCCTCTGCAAATTCGGGATCGGCGCAAGCTGCAGATGAAGTCACCAGAACACTTAATATAGAACTGGCAGGTAAAGTAGTTGTGTATGTAGAATTAGTAGCACCCGGAATCGGTACACTGTTCAACATCCACTGGTACGAAGGGGCCGCCCCTGCTCCTAACGGCAATGCAACGAACACAACCTGGTCTCCAAAGCAAATGGTATCCTCAGATGCGCTGATTAAGACTGCGGGAATAACGGACGGCACCACTGTTATAATAGTAGAGTCAGCGGTGCTATCGGGCGAAGCACATTCATCCGATGACATCATGGTCACCCATAAGGAATCACCGTTTATAATTGAAGATGTAGAATAGACCGAATCTGTTCCAAGAAGAATTCCATTTACATACCATTCAAATTGTGGTGTCACACCTCCATTTATAGCTGCTGCAGAAAGAGATAAAGTATCACCTGAACATATTGTATCCGAACCTATCAAAGAGACTCCGGGACTGGTAATCGGATTAACAACTATTGAAACAGTATCGGTTGCACTGTCAGGCCCGCAGGGATTCGGTGTAAAGATGAGAAGCACCAACACATCAGAGGAGGAAAGAGAGTATGAAGAGTATGTTGAATTAAGTCCCGCGAAATTACCGTTCAAATACCAACGATAGCTTGGTGGGATTGCGACATTCGAAACTGTTGAAGTGAATATAACCGTATCACCCACGCAAACGGTATCGTCAGAAATTGTAACATCTACTATTGGGCTTGTCAATGGCAAAACTATAACAGAGGAAGTATCTGTAACGGTAT
>JBDTTM010000215.1:0-7382 GCA_039930605.1 Bacteroidota bacterium | reverse complement strand
GCCTTGTACTCAACCCTTCCCTGTCAGATAGAATGACGGAATCCGGAACGCCAAGCTGTTGTAATGCTTTGCTCATGGCCTTCGGTTCGTTGTAATGTTTATCACTCAGGTTGTCGCCGCTGCAGATAATCCTTTCGATAATTCCTGAATGAAAAAGCAACGCTGCTGCCTTGATCCTGTTGTCGAAGTATTGGTTATTGCCTCCTCCAATCAGGTATTTGCTGGTTCCCAGGATCAATCCACATTTATTATGTGGGACTGATGCAGTACCGTCATGCAGATATTTCCCTGAAAAAATATTTACGTAGAGATTACATGCAAAAAGAAGTGCAAGACAGCTAAGTACAATCAGGAAAAATATCCTGTAAGATTTCTTCAGGGGTGCCAATAACATGAGTGGTTTCAGAGGGATATTTCACTGCAAATGTGGGAATAATAAAATGAAAAATATATTATTGATTTCCTATTCTTTTCATATTGATCCTTGCAATTGGCTTCACAACGAGCGGAACTTTCTCAACAGTAACCGAACTGGTGTCCAATCCGAATGCTTTCTCTTCGGGTAGCGCGAAGAGTTTCAGGAATGAATACATATTCAACACGATCTTTTCAAAGAAAACGAATTCATTTTCATTGGAAATATGTTTTTCAATGACGACAAACCTAAAATCCCCTACCATATTATTTTTATTCAATGAATAATAACGGCTGCGGATATCCACTTCTTTATTCATCACCAAATCCTGAACAACCTGGCGGAACATCATATTGATGCGCTGTTCAACACGGAAGCCAAGCTTGAATTCTATATGGATTATTTTATCATTCACGATTTCATCAACTTTGTATTCAATTGTATACGGCTGATCAACTACATCAACGTGCACGAACCAATAGGTGTCGGCCCGCTTCGGCTGCTTTTGCAATATGGAATACATCACTTTCGATTCTATCTCTTCCATCCTGTTGGCACTGGTTAGATAAACCAGGTGTGTCGCATATTTCGGGATAGAAGTATCGTTGCTCATTTCTGTAATGAGCGTTGTAAAGTCTTTCAACTTGACAAATTCTACAAAGCGATTTCTGATTTTCCTGGCCAGGTACCATGCAAACATAAAACTGAACAGGAAAATTGTAACCAGCAAGGTAACCCATCCGCCATGCGGGAACTTATCCAGGTTAGCGATGAGAAATGATATTTCAATGGAAAGAAAAATAAACAACAGGAAAAAAATGAGTGGCAACGGATACCGTTTCATGTACAGGTAATAAGACAGCAACATGGTTGTACTGAGCATGGCAATGATAATAGACAATCCATAAGCAGCCTCCATTCCGGTCGACTCCTTAAAAAACAATACAATCCCAATACAACCCAAACACAAAGCCCAGTTCACCGTGGGTATGTAAATCTGCCCACGCATTTCAGATGGATAATTAATTTTCAACTTGGGACCGAAGTTCAGTCGTATTGCTTCATTGATCAACGTAAATGAACCGCTGATCAATGCCTGGCTGGCAACTATAGCCGCTGCCGTTGCGATCATAATTCCAACTATCAAAAACCATTGCGGCATGAGTGAGAAGAAAGGGTTTTCCGCTCCGAGTAATCCACCGGTCTTATTTAACAACCATGCTCCCTGGCCGAAATAATTCAGCAGTAAACAGGTCTTCACAAATATCCAGCTCATGCGGATATTTTTCCTTCCGCAATGTCCCAGGTCTGAATACAATGCTTCGGCTCCTGTCGTACAAAGAAATACTGCACCTAATAACCAGAAACCTTTGGGGTAATTGACAAGCAGGTTATAAGCATAATAGGGGTTGATTGCTTTCAGGACTTCTGCATTGGAAGAGATTCCCTTAAATCCGAGAACGGCCAACATTGAAAACCAAATCAGCATGATTGGTCCGAATGACTTGCCAACGATGGAAGTCCCAAATTGTTGAATCACGAACAACATTACAATGATGCCAATTACAATTGGTACTGTCGGAATATCAGGTGAAAAATAGCGCAGACCCTCCACAGCAGATGAAACGGAAATTGAAGGCGTAATCAATCCATCAGCAAGAAGGGCGCTTCCACCAATAATGGCGGGATACTTAAGCCATCCCACTTTCGTTCTCCGCACCAATGCATACAGAGAAAAAATTCCTCCTTCACCGTTGTTGTCCGCTTTCAGTGTAAGGATAACATATTTGAATGTGGTTTGAAGTGTGAGTGTCCACAATACGCATGAAAGTCCACCGAGTACAAGATCCGCATCTATCACCCTTGTTCCGACGATTGCTTTCATCACATATAATGGAGACGTGCCGATGTCGCCATAAATAATTCCCAATGCGACCAGCAGGGAAGCAAAAGTGATTCGCTTAAAATGTAATTTGTGAGAGTCCATTCCTATGTTGTGCGGGCGATATATATTATTCTTTGCCGGTAAAACGATACCCCACTCCTGATTCAGTGATGATAAAATCAGGGTTATTGGGATCATCTTCGATTTTCTTCCTGAGTTGAGCGATGAATACGCGGAGGTATTGTGTTTGATCCTGGAACCCCGGACCCCATACCTGTTGCAGGAGATAATGATGCGTTAACACCTTCCCTCCATTTTTTGCAAGGAGGGCCAGCAAACTGTATTCTGTTGTTGTGAGCTTTACTGTTTCATTGTTCTTTTTGACAACACGCAATTCGAGGTTGATGTGCAAACCATTATTTTCAATTTGTTCCTCCATCTGATCTGCTGATGTTCCCCGCAGTGCGGAACGAATACGCGCCAGCAATTCGCCGGTACGAAATGGTTTTACGAGGTAATCGTTTGCCCCATTATCCAGCGCCTTCACAATATCTGCTTCATTATTTTGTACGGATAAAATTATTACCGGCTTGGAATACCACTCACGAAGTTTTTCTAAAACGACATGTCCATGTTCATCAGGCAGGCCCAAATCGAGGATGATCAGATCAGGAGGATGATTGGCAGCGAGTATTAAACCCTCTTTGGCGCGCATTGCTTTCGTTACCTTGAAGTCATTACTTTCCAAAGTGATCTCAAGCAGCCTGAGCATCTCCGCTTCATCATCGATTACAAGTATTTCTGCCTTATTCATTTTTCAGGCTTGACGGGAATGAAACTTCTGTTTCAATCTCAATGGTAAATTTCGCGCCACCCTCAGGCATATTCTCGAGCTGTACAGTTCCGTTATGAGACTCTACAAACCCTTTCACAATTGACAGACCCAAACCCGTACCGCCTGTTTTTGAATCTTTCAGTCGGTAGAATTTATCAAATACTCTTTCCGTTTCCCCCGGAGGGAATCCGGCGCCACTGTCTTCCACATCAATCACAAGCCTTCCATTCAGGAAAGACGCACGTACAGAGATTACACAATATTTCGGAATGTAAATGATAGCATTGTAAACCAGGTTGTACAATACCTGTTCCATGATCACGTAGTCCAGCTTAAAAAGAGGAAGCCCGTCCTTGATGATAATCCCTACCGGATGTTCTTTGGTATAATCCTTTAACCTGTTCACCACATCATAAATCAACTCACTCACATCAACCCAGTCTTTTTTCAATTGCAGAAACCCGGATTCGATACGTGACATGTTGAGAAGGTTTTCAACCTGCCGGTTTAGTCGAATCGATGCCTTGGAAATTTCAGAAAGTAATTCCTTTTTATTTTCCTCCGTAAGTTTTGAAGAGTGCGTGAGTAAATTATCTGTACTACCAATGATCGTAGCAATCGGGGTCTTTAGCTCATGAGAAAGCGAATTGAGCAAAGTATTATAAAGCTTCAATGTGTTTTCCTTTTCTTCCTTTTTCAGCGCTACCTTTTCTACTTGCCGGATTTTATATGTGAGTGCTCCATTTACTGATGCAATGAAAAAATACAATGCCAAAAGCAGGGCATCTTCCGGGCTGGCAATCGTAAATGAAAACCGGGGAGGAATAAAAAATACATCCCATATTAAGGCACTCAAGATCGCTGCTAACAATACAGGAAAAATATCGCAGAACATCGCAATAAACGATACAGTAACCAATAACAAAAGTGCTGTGACGTGGTATCCGATGTAGTCAGAAAGCGCATAACAGACACATGCGACCATTAAAACCAACCCTGTGCTGGTGGTGTATTGCTGTTCCCTGGATGCGCGGTATAAAATCGACTTTGACAAGCGATGCAAAGATACCCTTCGGGGTATAAATAAAATATAAAACTTTTGGCTTTGTCAGCCCGGCACAAGTCTATTGAATAATCAGTTTCCTGACTCCGTGCCGCTCACTTCCGGTTTCCCGAACGAAATAAATTCCTGCCGGAATCGAAGTTTGAATAGTCTGCGCCTGCTTGGCTTCAAGCGTTATGGCAGGTAAAACCATTTCTCCAAGCACATTTACAATTTCAACATTCATCTCAGCGTTGTTTTTATTTTCAACGGTAAATTGTCCATTCGCCGGAACAGGATAGATTACCAAACCTTCAGTTGAATTTATTTCATCTACAACTGTAGGAAATGAAAAACAGATTTCCAGTTTTGCATGCCTGGAATTATCAGGATTATCTCCTGAAGCAAAAATCAGGTTCGCATAATATGTTTCATTGGTAAGCTTGATCAGAAATCCATTATTCCCTGAATTCACCATCTCCTGGACCATAGCCTTTACATCCAAATGGGTATAATCCTGTGTTCCGCTTGTACTCTGCGCAAGGATGACCTCGTCTGCACCTGTTGTTGCCGGCTGGTTATTCCAGGTTACTGTATTTTCAGTCCATGCCGAAGTAATACGCTGCACAACACTTTCATCTGAACTGGTTAGTGACTGATGCTGTTGGTTCCCGAATCCATTCTGTACTGCATAATAAAGATTAAGATAGGCGCTTTGCACCACAGCACCAGACAACGAACAGGGAAAATCAAATTTAAAAAGACTTCTCCAAAGCGTTGGAATACTGTTGATCGTCCAGCCACGGCACACAGATTCAATTTCATTCGGATAATTGCCGGCGGGATTATAATTATCGATCGTTACGTCTTCATTTCCCTGGTTCATACGAAGTGTAACGCAACTGATTCCGGGGATTGTATAAGTAACCGTCAGTTGTGGGTGCTTTGAAGAATCCGGGTTATTACCTGAAGCGAAAAGCATATTCGCATAGTAAACTTCATTGGTGAGTTTCAGCAGAAAGCCATTGTTGGCAGTGGTAATCATGTGTTGAACGATTCCTGTCACGTTCATATTCAGGTAATCCTGTGTGCCATTGGTGCTTTGTGGTAATATGTATTGATCAGCAGAAGTTGTCGCAGGTTGGTTATTCCATGATACTGTGTTCGCAGTCCATGCGCCGGTAATCCGCTGAACCACGCTTTCATTCGAACTGGTTAGCGATTCATGATGTTGATTTCCGAAACCATTTTGGGCAGCATAATAAAGCGACAGCGATGCACGCGAGACCACAGCATTTGAAGGAATGCAGGACAAATCAAATTTAAATAAACTTCGCCAGACAGTTGGTACTGAACTGATCGTCCATGCGCGACTGGCATATTCAATTTCATTGGGATAATTTCCACTTGAATTGTAGTTGTCGATCGTTGCATCCTCATCATTGGCATTGATCGTGAAGGTAGTGGTGGTTTGTGATTTTACAGCGATTGAAAAAAACAACACCAGGGCAGAGAGGTAAATATTTTTCATTGTTGTCGATTTGAACACAAACATATTGATAATCCCGGTTCAGGCAAGTCTTTTGGATTAGCGCCAAATGAAGACTAAAATAAGACCAGAAAATCCATTTTGCTTTCCTATCTGCCTATGTTCTAAGTGTTGAAAGGCTGTTAAACACAATGGGATGAGAAAACCGTTAAACACATAGATACATAGGTTACATAGGTTACATAGACAATACCCACATAGAAATCTTTTATTATGCTTTAACTGCCCACCGAAGCTTAGCGGAACGGGCACGCGGGTTACTGAAAATTTCTTCCGGGTTTGGACGAACAGGATCAGCAACGACCTCACTGAAAATTCCCTCCCTGGAATAAAATTGAAAAGCTTTCTTCACCCTTCTGTCTTCACCGGAATGAAAAGAAAGGATAGCCACACGTCCACCCGGCTTCAACGCATCAGGCAAGTGTGCAAGAAATTTTTCCAATACGCCAAATTCATCATTCACTTCAATACGCAGCGCCTGGAAACAACGCTGGCAACACTTTTTGACATCATCAAGTTTTATACCTTGAGGTAAACTTTTCAATGCCTCACCAATGATATTTTTTAATTGCGATGTAGTCCCAATTGCATTTCCATTTTTGATAGAAGAAACAATCGCTTCAGCAATGATTGCAGCATGTGGTTCATCAGCATTTTCAACAAGGATTGATTCCAGTTTTTCCTGCTTCATGTTTTTCAAAAGCTGCGCAGCAGATTTCCCGGAGCTAGGATCCAGACGTAAATCAAGCGGACCATCAACCTTGAGAGAAAATCCTCTTTCAGGATTGTCAATTTGCATGGAAGATACACCGAGATCAGCCAATACAAAATCAAAGCCACCTGCTTCATCAGCCAAATGGTCAATTTCTGAAAAATTCATTTTCCTGATTTCCAGCACATCCTTGCTGAATCCTTGTGCAGTAAGGCGTTCAAGGGTTCTTGGTAATTCAAATGGATCGACATCGACAGCAAATAATTTTCCGTCAGGCGTAATTCGTTTCAATATTTCCAGGCTGTGTCCTCCAAATCCAAGTGTCGCATCCAAACCGGTCTGACCGGGCGCTAACTGCAGGCACTCTATAATTTCATCCACACAAATAGACCTGTGCATACCTGCCGGCGTATTCCCCTTCTGCTTGACTTTTTCTATGTCAGCAGCATATTTTTCCGGTTGAAGTTCTTTGTATTTTTCTTTGAAAGTCTTCGGATGTGTGCCCTTGTAGCGGACTCTGCGTGGCGGCTTTTGCTCGTTGTCCATTCGGTTATCAATATCTCTTCGTGGTAAATTCTAAAAACTGTCAGCAAGAATTATATATCCTTTCAAAAGCACAAAGCTATTGATTAACCAATGGCTTGATGCGCTTCCCGATCAGGTCTATCGCATGCATTAATTTTTCATGCGGAACTTCTGCAGTATCCATCTGGAAGGTTACACGGGAAATACCACCCAATGCATTAGAATGCCGGAGAATTTTTTCCGCTACATCTTCCGGACTTCCCACAAGCAATGCGCCTCTTGGACTTATCTGTGCTTCAAAGCGTCCCCTTGTCATCGGAGGCCAGCCACGCTCCTTCCCTACCCTTGTCATGGATTCTGCATAACCCGGATAAAAATCATCCAATGCTTCCTTCGTTGTATTTGCAACGTATCCGAGC
>JBDTTM010000214.1:0-7386 GCA_039930605.1 Bacteroidota bacterium | reverse complement strand
TTGCAGACTTCCAACTACCTTCTATTTTGTGAACATCCGCACGTTTATACACTTGGAAAATCGGGCAAGGAGAATCATCTTTTAATTAATGATGAACAGCTGAAAAACAATGATGCAGAATATTTCCGGATCAACAGGGGTGGTGATATTACCTACCACGGGCCGGGGCAGTTGGTCGGTTACCCGATACTTGACCTTGAAAATTTTTTCACGGATATACACAAATACCTGCGTTATCTTGAAGAAGCAATTATCCTGACTTTAAAGGAATATGGCATTGAAGGGGGAAGGATAAAAGGACTCACCGGTGTCTGGCTTGATTCGACAGATGATGAGCGCGCACGGAAAATTGCTGCTTTCGGTGTTCGTTGTTCAAGGTGGATTACGATGCATGGTTTTGCTTTCAATATCAATACTGACCTAAGCTATTTTGGAAATATTATTCCTTGCGGCATCCAGGACAAGGCAGTTACATCACTGGAGAGAGAAATTGGCAGGAAGGCGGACATGGAAGAAATCAAAAATAAAGTGAGAACGCACCTTGCGAATCTTTTCGACATGAAATTGGCAGAGATGCAAGAGGGGAGTTATTGAAAACTTTTATTGACCACAGTCTTCTTTAATAGAATCATTTTTAATTTTCCCGAATGAAGAAGAAGACCAGGTGGTGGATTATTTTACTTTGGACTTTTGGAATTCTGTTCATCAGCGCCAATGTTGCAATCCTGATAACGGGCAATAGTTTTGTATACAAAGCCCTTATCTTTAACTATGTGAATATAGACGACCTGGATTTATTTCATACCAGGAATATAAACAATGGAACTCCGCAGCCGTGGCTGATTTCAAAAGATTTCAATAAAGGAAAATTACCTGACTCGGTTCGCGCTGAACTGGAAAAACTTCAAACCGTTTCGTATCTCGTTATTCAAAATGATTCCATCCGCTATGAAGAATATTGGGATCATTATTCTGAAAAGTCATTGAGTAATTCTTTTTCAATGGCGAAGAGCGTTATTGGACTTCTGATTGGTATTGCCCATGACGAAGGGAAAATAAAATCGCTGGATGAACCCATTGGGAATTACCTTTCAGATTATAAAGAAGCAAAAACCACCATCAGGCAAGTATTGATGATGAGCAGCGGCAGTAATTGGGATGAGAGCTATTCAAGTTTATTTTCGATTACTACGAAAGCCTATTATGGCCGCAACCTGGAAAAATTGTTGCACAACGAAGTGAAGATTACAGAGGAGCCCGGCCGCGTCTGGAATTACAAGAGCGGGGATACGCAACTGTTGGCATTTATCCTGGAGAAGGCAACAGGTAAGCATGTGGCAGATTATGCATCAGAAAAGTTATGGATTCCAATTGGTGCGGAGATGCCGGCCCAATGGTCGCTTGACCAGGACGAGGGTCATGAAAAAGCATTTTGTTGTATTTATTCCAATGCACGCGATTTTGCACGCATTGGTAAACTGATGCTTGACAGCGGAAACTGGAACGGCAGGCAACTGATCTCGAAGGAATATGTACAGCAGAGCATCACACCGAATAACCTGTTGTATGATGATGATTCAACATCACATGTTACCACTTATGGATATCAGTGGTGGTTAATGAATTACAAAGGTCATTCAATTTTTTACATGCGTGGATTGCTGGGTCAATATGTATTTGTAATTCCGGATGAGCGAATGATCGTAGTCCGCCTTGGAGAACAACGGGAAAAAATACAGATCGATCGTCATCCATTGGAAGTGGAATATATTCTTGATGGGGCACTTTCGGTTTGTCAATGAGTATCTGCATTTAACCGGCGAGGAAAATCTCCATGCTTTTTAATTCCCTGTCATTCCTTATTTTTTTTCCTGTTGTAACCATACTCTTCTTCCTGGTACAACACAGGTACAGGTGGGCGTTGTTGTTGGCGGCCAGTTGTTTTTTCTATATGTCATTCCGTCCTGTTTACATTCTCATCCTGGCGGTGATGATAACAGTGGATTATTTTTCTGCCATTGCAATTGAAAATTCAGGATCTCACCGGCGAAAAAAAATTTTCCTGATTGGCAGCATCGTTGTGAATGTAGGCATGCTTGCATTTTTCAAATATTATGATTTCCTGAATAATTTTATTTCAGCGTTACTGCCGCTTGGAAAGGGAGCACCGTTGTTACCGGTATTTTCATTTTTATTACCGATCGGCCTCAGTTTTCATACGTTTCAATCTATGAGCTATACGCTTGAAGTGTATGGTGGAAATCAAAAGGCAGAGAGACACTTCGGAATTTTTTCGTTGTATGTGATGTTCTATCCCCAGCTGGTAGCGGGGCCAATTGAGCGACCGGGACACCTCTTGCCGCAATTCAGGATCGAACATAAATTTGATTATGTGAAGGTTAGTCGTGGCCTGCGCAGGATGCTATGGGGTCTATTTAAAAAAATGGTGATTGCAGACAGGCTTGCTGTTTATGTTGATCCAGTTTTTGATCAGCCACATTTATATGGTGGTTTTCCCGTGGTATGGGCGGGTTTGTTTTATACATTCCAGATTTATTGTGACTTCTCGGGCTATTGCGATATTGCGATTGGAGCGGCAGGCGTGATGGGTTTTGAGTTGACAGAGAATTTCAGGTCGCCATTTTTTTCAAAGTCTGTGAGTGAATTCTGGAAGCGATGGCACATTTCTCTTACCTCCTGGTTGTTCGATTATGTGTACAAACCTGTTTCATTTTTGAAACGGGGTTGGGGTAAGTGGGGTGCAGTGTATGCAGTGATGATTACATTTTCGCTTTGTGGCTTGTGGCATGGGGCCAGGTGGACTTTTGTTGCCTGGGGATTGTTGAATGGAGCGGCCCTTGCTGTTGAAATTATTTTTAGGCGTAACAAAAGAAAGGTTGAAACGAAGCAACCTTCAAAGTTCCGGGACATTCCATTCATCCTTTTAACTTTTGCATTTGTTTCCCTGGTGTTTATTGTTGCCCGGGCCTCAACAATTCCAGAAGCTCTATTTATGCTGAAAAGTATTCCCGAACTATCAACAGAAAAAATAATCGGTCTGCCGATTATTACCAGGTTTGCATTTGAGCTGAATTTTATTTTTATTTTCCTGTTGATGTCAGCAGAATGGTTTTTTCTGAATGAGGAAACTAAAATAAAGAATGCTTTTGTGACCAGCACATCCTTTCGATATGCAGTAAATATATTGCTGTTGCTGCTGATTTTATTTTTCGGTGTTTTTGAGCAACAGGCATTTATCTATTTTCAATTTTAGCAATGAAAAAAATTATCATTGAAATATCGGCATTGTTGATTTTTATCATTGCTGTTTTTATGCTGCTGGAATTTTTATTCCGTGATTATAAAAATGGAGTGGATCGCGTGATGGATGATTTTTTTAAAAGCAGAGATCAGGCAGAAGTTTTGATGGTTGGCAATTCACATGCCCTTCCATTTTACAATGCGCTGAAACATGAAGAGGGATCAGGAGTTGCCTTCCTTACCATTGGCGGGGATGACCTTTTCTGGATGCAGGCGTTGGTAAGGAAACAATTGCATTCAATGCCCGCGGTTCGATATGTAATTCTGAATTGCGATGATGAATTGCTTGGCTTTAACCAGTCTTTATCCGGGTTAAGTTTCATGAACAGGATGCTATATCAATATACTGATGAGATGTACGCGAATAAGGAGATGGATATCCTTCTTTCAAAAAGTAATTTTTTCCGTTCGAACCGGGACATTGGTTATTTGTTCAGCAAGCAATCGAATGCGAACATCGTGATGGCGAATGCGGGAGGCAAAGGCACTTTTACTGATGAAGAATGCAAGGTGAGGGCAAAGGAAATTTCGGAGAAGCGGTTTCAAACAAAGCTTTTTTCTGAAAATCTCACTTATGTTGTTTCGATTATCAACGAAGTAAAGAGATGCAATAAAATACTTTTCGTATTGAAATTACCGAAGTGTGATTGTCTTTCGGCAGCTGTTAACCAGGAAAACCTCGCCGATTCCAGGAGATTACTGGATTCCGTTTTTATGGCTACGAAAACTGAAATGCTTGATTTCTCCGGCGACCATACTTTTACGAGGGATGCGTTTGCGAATCCGGATCACCTTACACCCCAGGTGGCAAAAAAGCTCATGGTAAAGATGAACGATAGAATTTTTGATTCAGTTGGTGATCGTCCGATTCATTTGCAGTAGAATCACGCTGACAGGTCCGCTCTCAAATACTTTGTAACTTTGCCATTAACAAAGGCGATCAATAATGAATAAATTTTCATTTTTAGGAGGAGTAGATGCGGTCGAAATAGAACATCTCTATGGGCAATTCATGTCAGATCCGGAAAGTGTCGAAGCCAGCTGGCGCGATTTCTTTGAAGGGTTTGAATTTGCACGGACATCATTCGGGGAAACGAAAGGCGCTATTCCTGAGCAATTGCGGAAAGAGTTCCGGGTATTAAACCTCGTGAACGGATACAGAAACCGTGGTCATTTATTCACCGATACAAATCCCGTTCGGGAGCGCAGGAAATACTCGCCGACACTGTCCATTGAAAATTTTGATTTGAATGAAAAAGACCTGGAAACAACTTTTCAGGCAGGAACAGAAATCGGCATAGGGCCTGCGAAGTTGAAGGACATTATCGCTCATCTAGAGGAAACGTATTGTAATTCTGTTGGTGCAGAATATAAATACATCCGTACTCCGGAAATAATTAACTGGCTGGAGAAGAAAATGGAAAGCAGTCGCAATTCGCGCTCCTTTTCAATTGATGAGAAAAAAAGAATTTTAGAAAAGCTGAACGAGGCAGTAGCGTTTGAAAATTTTGTACATACGAAATTTGTCGGGCAAAAAAGATTTTCACTGGAAGGCTGTGAGACGCTGATACCGGCCATGGATGCTATTATCGAGCGGGGTGCTGAGCAGGGAATTAAAGAATTTGTGATAGGCATGGCGCACCGCGGACGTTTAAACATACTTGCGAATACACTTGGAAAATCTTACGAAGAAATTTTTTCTGAATTTGAAGGATTGGAATATGAGCAGATGACTTTTGCCGGTGATGTAAAATATCACCTGGGATTTTCAAGTAATATAGAAACCACCTCAGGAAAAAAAATTCACATCAGTGTTGCTCCGAATCCTTCTCACCTGGAAGCGGTAGATCCCGTTGTGCAGGGAATTGTGCGTGCGAAGATTGACAACACGCCCGGTGGAAATGACAATATGATTGCCCCTATTCTTATTCATGGGGATGCCGCCATTGCCGGGCAGGGAGTAGTTTACGAAGTAACGCAGATGTCGCAGTTGAAAGGATTTAAAACAGGCGGAACAATTCACCTGGTGATTAATAATCAAATTGGATTTACAACGAATTATATCGATGCACGTTCTTCCACCTATTGTACAGATGTTGCGAAGGTTACTTTGTCCCCGGTTTTTCATGTGAATGCTGATGATGTGGAAGCGTTGGTTTACACGATTGAGCTTGCGATGGAGTTCCGGCAAAAATTTCACAGGGATGTTTTTGTGGATATTCTTGGGTTTAGAAAATACGGTCACAATGAAGGTGATGAGCCAAGATTCACGCAGCCACTTTTATACAAAGCCATTGCCGCACATCCGAATGCACGGGAGATTTACAACCAGAAATTACTTTCCCAGGGAGAGGTGGAAGCAAATCTTGCAAAGGAAATGGAGAAGGCATTCAAAGATCAATTGCAGAAGAACCTGGATTTAGCGAGACAAAAGACAATGTCAGAAGTGTCGGCTTATCTTGAAGGTTCCTGGAAAGGATTGCGAATTGCAACAGAAAAAGATTTTGACAATTCACCTGCAACCGGGTTTGATAAAAAACAACTTCTTGATATTGGTGAACGAATCACGACACTGCCCGCGGACAAAAAATTCTTTACTAAATCCGTAAAACTTTTCAATGACCGTAAAGCCATGCTGGCGAATGACAAGCTGGATTGGGCAATGGGTGAATTGCTTGCCTATGGTACTTTACTGAGTGAAAATTTTCCTGTGAGATTCAGTGGACAGGATGTGCAGCGCGGCACTTTTTCACATCGGCATGCAGTGGTGAACCTTGAAGACAGCGAGGAGCAATATATACCGCTGGATCATGCTGCTGACAAGCAAGCTTCTTTCCAGATTTATAATTCGTTGCTGAGTGAATATGCTGTACTCGGATTTGAATATGGATATGGTCTTTCATCACCCAATTCCCTTGTAATATGGGAAGCACAGTTTGGTGATTTTATAAATGGTGCCCAGATTATTATCGATCAATACCTGATAAGTGCGGAAGACAAATGGAACCGGATGAATGGATTGGTGCTACTGTTGCCGCATGGTTATGAAGGACAAGGAGCAGAACATAGCAGCGCGAGGCTGGAGCGGTTTTTATCATCATGCGCTGAATTGAATATCCAGGTTGTGAATTGTACAACACCTGCTAACTTTTTTCATGTACTGAGAAGACAATTAAAGAGAGAATTCAGGAAACCACTTGTTGTGTTTACTCCTAAAAGTTTGCTGCGGCATCCACGGTGTGTATCAACAGTAGATGAATTGGCGGCAGGAAAATTCCAGGAATTGATTGATGATGACAATGCAGATTCGAGCCAGGTTACGAAAGTTGTACTTTGTTCAGGTAAAATTTACTATGAGTTGCTGGAACGGAAGGAGAAAGACCAGGTCAATCAAATTGCACTCGTTCGTCTTGAGCAATTGTATCCGTTTCCACATCAACAGTTTGAACAACTCAAATCAAAATACAAAGGTGCAAAAGAATGGATGTGGGTCCAGGAAGAACCAGAAAATATGGGCGCGTGGGGTTATCTTCTGCGAACTGTAAAAAATATCTCGCTGAAATTAATTTCAAGGGAAGAGAGTGCAAGCCCGGCTACGGGATCGCATCATGCGCATGAGCGGGAGCAGGGGGAGTTGGTTGATAGAGTATTCAGCATTATCCCGCCGAATTACCAATAGGATCTTACGAATATACAAATTACGAATACTTATACTTAGAATAATTATTTCCATTCACCATTAGTATATTCGTAGGATTTCTTTCGTACTTCGATGTGGTAGATCGAATTATTTCGTGCCAACTTTTTTGATCTTGCCTTCCATCATGTATTTTTCAAGTTCCCGGAGTGCATCAGCGGCGATCCATTTTGAAGCGGGATCATTTTTTAACTTCATTGTCTTTGCGACTAAAATTGCTTTTTTACAAAGCCGTTCGTTTCGTTTTCCGATTTGACGGAGTGCCCAGTTCACTGCTTTACGGACAAAGTTGCGTTGGTCAGAAGATTCGCGAAGGATGTGTTCAAAGAACTGTTCCATTTGTAGGTCGGTGGCTTTCTTGTCATGTA
>JBDTTM010000213.1:0-7419 GCA_039930605.1 Bacteroidota bacterium | reverse complement strand
ACGCATTCTCGGGCGTGTTTCCTGGTCAATTGCTCCAGAGGTAAAAAATATTATAAGAAACGGATGCCGATAAAAGATAAGCCGATAAAAGAGGCTATCGAGAAAGTGATGGGCAGCAGTCGCAAGGGTCGAAAGAAAATTATCAAGCTAGTTCAGAAGGAGCTTCCCGAAGTTGGTTGCAGCAAAATCAGGCGGATATATGAGCGCAATGGATTTGCCTTAATGCAAAAGCAGAAAAAAAGGAAGTGGAATAATCCGAAAAATAAAGCAACTGTACCGATGTATGGAAATATAGAATGGGCAATTGATTTTATGCATGACAGCTTAGCTAATGGCAGAACCATAAGAACGTTAAATATTATCGATCCATATAACCGGGAATGCAAAGGAATTTTTATTGCACATAGCATACCTTCGGTACGAGTTATTGAGTTTCTTGAACAGGCAATTGAAAAATACGGACAACCTAAATACATACGATCTGATAATGGACCGGAATTTACTTCCAAACAATTCCAGTTATGGATGCATTATAAAAAAATTGATTGGCAGAAAATTGAAAAAGGAAAACCTCAACAGAATTGTTTTATTGAAAGATTTAATCGAACGATGAGAGAAGAGTTTCTGGATGCTAATTTATTTTTCTCGGTAGAACATGTCAATGAAATGGCAGAATATTATCGTGAAGAATATAATTATCTCAGACCGCATGAATCTTTAGGACAGTTAACACCGATAGAATATGTTGCATAGGTTTTCTTCAGGCATTAGCCCTCTGAAATATAAAAAGCGGATACAAATAAATGCATCCGCTTTACAATCGACATTTCGTCGGGTGAACTTATCCCTGGCTGGTTGCTCCTCAGCAGAGCCAGCTTCCGTTTTAGTTCATTGCAAATTTCCATACATTAAACTACATTTACAACTTGTCGAAAAAGCCAGCCACATTCACACCCTCAAAATTGGATTGCATTAGGAGCAACTCAGGGACTAAATTTTGGTGCGTCAAGTTTATTTGCTGATACAGTAATCAATAAACTTCATGTTGGAGGGCTTTTTTGGATGGTCGACGGATTACAATGCAGAAGTTTTGCATCATGGAATGGAATGCAATGGGATACTTTAGGGGGCAATTTTAATGCAAATCAAGTATCCTCAATGATTTATTACCAAAATAAATTATTTGTAGCTGGTGGATTTCATTCGGCTAATGGAGGCAGTACAATCTGCAATGGAATTGCATATTGGAATAACAATCACTGGGAGGCATTGAATCAGGCTTTTCTTAATAATGGACATCCCCATCAAATGAGAAAAATGAATAGCTTACTTTATGTAACTGGGGCATTTGATTCAGTAAATACTATTCTCTCTGCAGATGCAGTAATTTGGAATGATACAGATTGGATTTCAATGGGTGTTCAAAACGCATACCATGGTGGCCTTGGTCAGGCAAATGACATAGCTTATTTTAATAACGAATTTTATTTAGCTGGCAATTTCCATGATAGTGCATTTACTGTTTTTGATTTTTGCAAATGGAATGGCAATCTATGGGAAAGGGTTGACACTAATCTGTCCGGAAACTTTGCGTCTCTGGCCATCTACCATAACGAATTATATTTGGCAGGTGCTTTTATTGGTGGCGCTCCAGGAATTAACATAGTAAAATATGATGGAACAAATTTTACTTCCGTAGGTGGAGATATTCAAGGTACTCAAGTAAATCGGTTAAAAGTTATTAATGACAAATTATTTGCAGTGGGATTATTTACCTCTGCGGGTGGAGTGCCGGCATGCAATATTGCAATCTGGGATGGATCGAATTGGTCAGCGCTTTCATCTGATTTTTTTGATTACGACATAAATGATATTGAAATTTACAACAATCAATTGTTCGTTGCAGGTGCATTCCAACATATCAATGGCGTTCCAATAAATTTTATAGCAATATACACAGGGGATTTAGGGATAAAAGATCTTAACGAACCCGCCTTAGATTTTTATTTAACACCTAACCCTTCCAATACATCTATTACAATTTCGATTTCTAATTCATTGATTGAAGATGTATTGATGACAACAACAGATGCTCTGTGCAAAAAGCAGCTTCATGTTTTTATTCCAAAGCAAACGATTCGCAAAGAGTTAGATATTTCAGAACTTGCCGCCGGGGTTTATTTTGTAACACTGGAAAGTGAAAGCGGAAAAGTGACGAAGAAGTTTATTGTGCATTGAGTTTTCTTTTTTACCATTTACTTCAATACTTTCCCAGATTGGGAAAAATCCTCGTACTGCATCCTCCAGAAATAGATGCCATTTGTAAATGAACCGGAGTTGATTTCCTTGCCATCTGTCACCTGACCTTCGAAAACCATTTTTCCATTTGAATCATAAATGACCAGGTGAGAAAACGGAATGTGATTCAAATGTATTTTCCAGCTGCTTTCATCTGCTGAAATAAAAGAAGCGATTTGATTATGATCCTGTTCTTCTAAATTTGTGGAAAGGCAAAAATCAGTGAAAGTTGGTGAATGAGTCAGGATGACAATGTTGTCTGGATCTTGTTTCAGCAATCCGCCAATTGTGTCAGTGAGCATTGTAGTGTGATAAGCGGGAATGAAATTCTGTATGGGTCCTATTGCGAGTATTTGCGCACTGCAATTCATTCCGTCCTCGCCGGTGGTTGCAATAATATGTGGCGGTAATGTTTGATAGATTTTGTGGAATCCATCAGCTACATAGCCTTGTCCGGGGATTGCAGCGAGGGATCCAAATCCTCCGTATTGAGCGGGAGCCGAATCAGCCTGGTATGTATATCCCCATGCAGGATTAAGCGTTGAATCAAGTTTGATGAGGTATGGCACAAAATGTCCGCCTCCAATACTTAGTTTGCCGGAAAACACCAAACCATCATCATTGCTTTTGATGGCTTCCCAAATCGTTATTCCTGACAATGAAGTAAGCGTTGTCGAACTCATCAGTGTACCCGTAAGACTGTACCTGAAAATAAACGGATCGTACTGGTTGGGAACTGCAACGTCATCCGTTCCAATAAGCACGATGGAATGATTGGCGGCTTCTACAAGTTGGCGATTCGTATTTGAAAATGTATCAAACACCAAGGGCTCCACCCACTGAACATTTGCAGAGGCATCCATTTTAATCAGTCCCCATTTTCCGCCTGTCATGGCAAAGCCACTATCAGATGTTACGATGCCATCAACAAGGGTAAATCCAGGGTTCGGATCAAAAAAATTTTTCTTAAAGAGCAGGTTTCCAAACTCATCTGTTTTCATAATGAACAACCTGGTTGGATTGGTTTTGCTTCCAAAAAATATAAAGCCGTGGTCAGGACATTCTTCGACACTTGTAAGAATAATATCACAACCGGGCTCTGCATAAACCTTCGTCCATACTGTATCTCCGTTCATATCCATTTTGATCAGGTAGGCGAGGTAATTATCGTTTAAATTATAGAGCAGCTTATTGACGACGATAAAACTGCCATCGTATGTTCTTTTAGCATTTGTAGGGGCAACGATTTCAGGCATGCAAAATTCCCTGACCCATTGCACATTACAAACACTGTCAGTATTGATCAGGGTGACCCTGGAAAGGCCGCCAACAATGCGATGCAAGGCTTCGAAATAGCCACCAAGGCCATTCTGTATAATGTTGAATTCAGAACAACTGAATGTACTTGTTTTAAATATGGGCTGCGAAGAACAATTATTGATGACAAAGAAGCAAATAAGTACGGGGAAGAACTTCTTTTGCATCATTGAAAAAAGAATTAAAAAACAGCCACCATTTTTATTTCAATGGTCTGCGTCCTGTCAGGACCTACCGAGATCAGGCTTACAGGAACTTTTGTCTGTTCTTCGATATAACTGATGTATTGCGAAAGTTCAGCCGGGAATTCGCTTTCCTGGTGAATGCCGGTAAGGTCCATATTCCAGCCTTTCAACTGTTCATATACCGGGGTTGCTTCTTCGTGTACAATATCAAAAGGCATGAAGTCTATTTTTTCATCCCTGTAAATGTAATGCGTACAGACTTCCAGCGTTTCAAATCCGCTGAGGACATCTCCTTTCATCATAATTAAATCAGTAACGCCATTGATCATGATTGCATAGTTCAATGCAGGTAAATCGAGCCAACCTGTTCTGCGCGGTCTTCCTGTCGTGGCGCCGAATTCATTTCCTGCCTTTCGCAACTGTTCGCCCGTAGCATCATTTAATTCAGTCGGGAATGGTCCGCTGCCGACGCGTGTGCAATAGGCTTTAAATATTCCGTACACTTTACCGATGTGTCTTGGGGAAATACCGAGACCTGTACAAGCGCCTGCTGTAACAGTATTTGATGATGTAACAAAAGGATATGAGCCGAAGTCAATGTCGAGAAGAGAACCTTGTGCACCTTCAGCAAGAATTTTTTTTCCTTCAGATAAATATTTGTTGAGCAGGTGTTCGCTGTCGACCAGGTTTAAACTTTTTAATGCATCAATACTCTTGAAGAATTCAGGCTCCATTTCATCCAGTTTGCATGGATAGTTCATGTTCTTCAGCAACTCACAATGCTTCTCACATAAACTTCTGTATCGTGCGAGAAAATCTTTCGATTCAACGTCACCGACACGCAATCCGTTTCTGCCTGTCTTGTCCATATAAGTAGGACCGATTCCCCGCAATGTGGAACCGATTTTCCCTTTTCCTTTGATGGCTTCAGAAGCCGCGTCCAGCAAACGGTGTGTTGGAATAATAATATGTGCTTTCCTGCTTATGAAAAGTTTCTTGCTCACATCAACGTTCAGCTTTTTCAGCGCTTCGATTTCCTTTTGCAGTGTGATGGGATCAATCACAACACCATTGCCGACAATATTGACAATGCCATCGCGGAAAATTCCGGAAGGAATAGTATGGAGTACGTGTTTGATTCCATTAAACTCCAGCGTATGACCGGCATTCGGTCCGCCCTGGAATCGCGCAACTACATCGTAATGTGGCGTAATAAAATCTACAATTTTTCCTTTGCCTTCATCGCCCCATTGGAGCCCAAGCAATACATCAACAGGCATGTTAAAAATTAAAATTTAGCATTGAAAATAATCCCGATAACTATCGGGCTCAATTTTGGAATTGACGGACTGCAGCAGGAAGGTCTTCTGTAATCGTGAAAACTGTGTTCAGTTTCGTGATGATTAAAAGTTCTTTAATCTTGTCATTCACGTTACAGATGGTAGTATCCCCGCCGTTCTTGCGACTTTTTGTGAGGATATTAACCAGCACATTCAGCCCGTTGCTATTCAGGTATTTGAAGTTGCCCATACTGATAACAAAACTGTTTGTACCTTTATCAATAAGCGATTGTACTTCATCCAGCAAGGGAGAAGCCTGGGTTTTGTCGATGAGGTTGCCATTTATTTCAACAATGGCATAGTTTCCTTTTGTGTTAATACTGTAGTTGAAATCCATGGGGGTGAAGGTAAGCGTTTTTCTTTTCCGGTAGAGACAGTGGGTAATGAAGAGTTTTGAACAGCCTATTTCTAAAAGTCAGGGGGGACAAGGCCCCGACCTAAGCCACTTTATTTCTGCACTTTCCGGTTTCTAAAAGTTCTGTGCATTTGCCGAAAAGATGAAGGGAGTGGTGCTCAATTTTAAACTTCAGCAATTCACCTACCATATTTTGAATTTGCTGAATCCGCGGATCACAAAATTCCAACACATGTCCGCAATCATTGCAGATCAAATGATCATGTTGTTTATAAGCAAAGCTGCGTTCATACAATGCAAGGTTTTTTCCAAACTGGTGTTTCATTACCAATTCGGCTTCAAGGAGCAATTCAATTGTATTATAAACGGTGGCAAGACTTACCTGGTATTTCTTTTTTTTGAGTATTTTGAAGAGCTGCTCAACATCGAAGTGTGTATCTAATGTATAAATCTCCTCAAGAATAGCGAATCGCTCTGCTGTTTTTCGGTGGCTGAATTTCTCCAGGTACTCAGTAAAGACCTTGCGAACCGACTTTTTAACTTCTTCCTGATTTCTCATTGTTGCAAAGGTCTAAATTATCATTCAATTAGTAAAGATGCAATTTGATTTTAAAGTCGCAGATTGCCACCAATCCTGATAGCTATCAGGAGCAAAATCACAAGGATTTTTGAGTTTTGTTCGCACCCTCGCGTCTTCGTGCCTTAGTGGAAAAAAAAAAATTTCAAACTGGAACACCACCATGCAGTTTTTGAATTTTCATTCTGTAACTTAAGTTTATCTTTGCACATTATATAGTACAGTAATGAGTAAGAAAGGACGGGTTTTAATGGCTATGAGTGGTGGAATTGACAGTTCTGTGGCTGCCATTTTACTCCATGAGCAAGGGTATGAGGTAGTAGGGCTTACGATGAAAACCTGGGACTACGCAAGTTCCGGCGGGTCTAAAAAGGAAACCGGATGTTGTTCGCTTGATTCCATTAATGATGCACGGGCAATAGCGGTGGAAAAGGGATTTCCGCACTATATTATAGATATTCGGGAAGAATTCGGCAACCACGTCATCGATAATTTTGTGGATGAATACCTGGCCGGTAGAACGCCCAATCCATGTGTGATGTGCAATACACATATCAAATGGGAAGCGCTGCTCAAGCGGGCGGATAAGCTTGACTGTGAATTTATCGCCACCGGTCACTATGCAAATGTGCGGAAGGAAAACGACCGTTTTGTGGTTAGCAAAGGTCTGGATGACTGGAAAGATCAAAGTTATGTACTCTGGGGAGTGAGCCAGGAATGCCTTTCAAGAACCATGTTTCCGATTGGCAATTTTAATAAAAGTGTCATCAGGCAGATGGCTTTTGACATGGGATTTAAAGAACTTGCAGCGAAAAGCGAATCTTATGAAATCTGCTTCATTCCTGACAATGATTACAGGGGTTTTATCAAGCGCCAGGTACCCGGAATTGAGGAAAAACTTGCTGATGGGAACTTTGTAACCACTACTGGTGAAATAATCGGGAAACACAGGGGGTATCCATTTTATACAATCGGGCAGCGGAAGGGACTGGAGATCGCTGTGGGAGAGCCACTATATGTGACTGAAATTCAGCCGAATATGAATACTGTTGTGCTTGGAACTTTCGAAGAATTAAAACGTCAGGAAATGTGGGTAAGAGATATTAACCTTATCAAATATGCTTCGTTAGAAAGTAAAACAGAAGCCCTTACCCGCATACGTTACAAGGATAAAGGAACACTCAGTACCATTGAGCAAACAGGTAACAGGATGAAAGTAACATTTCATCAGCCGGTTACAGCTGTGGCACCCGGACAAAGCGCAGTGTTCTATGATGGTAATGATGTAATAGGGGGAGGCTTCATTGCAAAGGAACCGATCTCTGATGAAGCAAAAAATTAATCCTG
>JBDTTM010000212.1:0-7444 GCA_039930605.1 Bacteroidota bacterium | reverse complement strand
CCATGGACGAAATTTGTTGTGCCATCCAGCGGATCAATGATCCAGTTGTATTCAGTACTCCTGGTATTATTGGTGTTTTCTTCAGTAATGAAGCCGGAAGCAGGCAAAAGCTTGCTCAATGCATTTACGAGTTGAAGCTCAGCTGTTTTATCAACGTAAGAGACTAAATCGTTTAATCCCTTATACTCAACTTTGGAAATGGAAAAGGTTTTTCTTTCAGTACGGATGAAATTTCCGGTATTACGTACTATTTCACAAACGTCATTACAAAGCATTTTGAGATCCATATTGCTTTTTTTCTACAAACATACATCAATCATCAATGCTACAAATCAATTTCTATTTTTGCTGCATGAAGTTGATCCGTATAGGACTTTTATTGTTGATGTCTGTAATGAAATCAGTTGCCCAGGACACGGCTGTTGTCATAACAGGGGATACATCAGGAATGGAAATGTTCAAAAAATTTCATTGGACTGAAATGCATAAGGGCGAGTTTGAAATAGTGGTTGAAGGTTATGATTCACTGAAGATTGGGAATAATGATTTTCAGAATTTCTATTACATCACCACCGACAAGCCTGACGGCAAGCTCACAGTAAGGGATGAAAAGGGAAATAAGGTGAGAGAATGTGTTTATAGAAATAAACTGATGTTTGATGAATATTGGTGGTTTTCATCCGGCGAAAAAGAGTTTGAAGGAATTTGGAGTGAAACAGCAAATGAGTTTGGTGACCAGATGCTGGTTGAGTATACTTGGTTTTATCGGAATGGGAAAGTCCGCAAGCATGGTTTCCGGAATGGCGTTACAACGATTTATTATTCTGATGGAAAAACAGAGAGCGAAAAAACATTCCGGGAGGGCAAAGCCAATGGTCCATTTAAAGAGTATTTTCCCAACGGCAAAATACAGACAGCAGGTCAGTTTTTCGACGGCAATAAAACCGGGGAGTGGATTCATTACAACATGGATGGAAAGGTAAGTGAACGGGAACATTAATAGCATGAATTTATAACTAACTGAATTATGCGTGTTGATCATAAGAAAATAATTGTTGCAATTGATGGTTATTCATCCTGTGGGAAAAGCACCCTTGCAAAAGCAATTGCAAAATACCTGCATTACAATTATATCGATTCAGGCGCTATGTACCGTGCTGTTACCTTGCACATGCTCAATGTAAATCTCAGTGTCGAAGAATTGAATGCAATGAATTCAATACAGATGCAGGGTTTCTTAAGCGAAATCAAAATCACCTTTCACCTGAACCCTGAAACCCGCCTGTCTGAAATATACCTGAATGGCAATAATGTGGATAATGAAATCCGGACGATGGGAATTTCTGATTTGGTTAGTCCCGTAAGTGCCAATGCCGCCATTAGAAAACGAATGGTGGAGAAGCAGCAATTCTATGGAGGTCACAGGGGAATTGTGATGGATGGACGCGACATCGGAACAACCGTTTTTCCCGATGCAGAACTTAAAATATTTATGACAGCTCACAATGAAGTGCGTGCTCAAAGGCGGTATGATGAGCTCAAATCCAAAGGGTATTCAGTTACCATGGAAGACGTATTCAAAAATATTGAGAGCAGGGATTTCCAGGATACAAACCGGGTTGAAAGTCCTTTGCGCCAGGCAGCAGATGCAATCGTACTCGACAACTCTGATCTCAACGAAAAAGAACAAATGGCAATTGCATTGGAATGGGTGAACCAGGCAATGGAAGCATAAAACTGGGACCCTTTTGCTGCTTCACCAATCTCATATCTCCAATCTCACATCGGTTCCTACCTCATCACAACGACGCGTTCCGAAATTACTTTTGAATCTGTTGTTAGCCTGATGGTATACACTCCTTTGGATATATTCAACAGATCTGTATCAAATAAATAGGTGAAACTACCTGCAGCATGTTCGCCTGAAGTAAGTGCAGTGATTTTGTTTCCCAGCATGTCAAAAACATCCAAGCTTAGATTTGTTTTAGATGCAAGACTAAATTTGATTTTCGAAGAACCTGCAGTTGGGTTCGGTGCGATCTCGAATCCGAAAATATTTGTCGTGGTTTCTGAAATGCCTGTCGTGGTGAATGTAACTGTAACCACTTGTTGTGTATACCCGCACTGGTTATAAGCAGTCAACACAATAGTATAATCTCCGGGTCCCGGATAAGTATGTATCGGATTGGTGCCGGTGCTGTTGGAGCCATCACCGAAATTCCAGAACAACGAATCAAAGTCACTGGAAGAATTCATCAAGGTCAGCGTATAGCCATTTGCAAAATAAGTAAAGTTGCATGTGGGGAATGGCATATTCAATTGCTGGCTGAGCGTAACGGGCACTGCTGTCCAGTTATTACTGTCATTAGTTTCAAGAATTACATTCAGCGGATCTGTAATGGAAACCACATAGTAATCACCATTACAAACAGTAGGAGCAAGGTCGACCCATTGGCCTGACAATCCAGAACTATAAATGTCAAGGTTACCTGTAAAAATTCCCTGGTCAGTACCACATCCGGTTACTGCACCCATTGGTGAATTTGGAATGTCGTCCATCGTAATTACATTTCCTGCTGTATCAACGCAGAAGCCTCCGTTAGCTGAACAGTTTCCCAGGTTCACAAGGCAATAGCTTTGTTTGTTTCCTGTACCGATGATAGGCCAGTCGTATGGCTGAACACCATAAAGGGGTCTGCGTAACGAATAATGCGCCCAGTCGTCAAGGTGGATGTGACCATGTTGTGGATGATAAGTCATGGTGCCGGCAGGTCGCGTGTAACTGGTCATCGTGTTACCATTTTTATGATAAATCGTTTGGTCAACAAGTTGTCTTGGCCCTGAACCATTCGGGCAGGTGTCTGTACAATTCACAAGCACTGTGTCGCAATAACAAGTGTTTGAACCATGAATCTCCAGCGGACCCCAGCCGATGTTAGGAGTGGCATTACCGATGTAAAGACGGTTTCCGTTTTCATTGTGATCATTCATGATACATTGAAAGGATGCTGTCATGTCTGGAAGCAAGTCGCAGTTTTGTGTTCCATCCGGACATACACACAAGGTAGCATCTGTCGTGCTGCATGGCATTACAATAGGAGGCGTCGGGTCATTGCTGAAAGTCAAATGCCAGGTCCATACACTTCCTGTATCAACGGCTGCCATATCTGTGACGATGAGGTACCAGGTTCCATTTGGATTTCTTCCATTGTTGTATAATGATAGTTCTCCATCTGCATCGTATTCACCGGTATAAGGAGGTGTGTTGGAAAGATCGCTGATGAGCCCGTTTGCACCATGCCCGCGGAAACATGTTGACACAAAATTGTCTTCAGCCCCGCCCCTGCGGAAACTGAGGATCACATATTCACTGTCGGGACTCAACAATTCTATACGCAGATCCTGATCATAAGTATGGGTGAGCAAATCAATGCAAATGCGTTCGATTCCAAAAGTTGAATCAATCATATTCGGTAATCCGCTCACGTTGCAGGCAAAAACAACAGGATGTGAAACGGAATCGAAATCAGTTATGAAGCCTCCGGAACCATAAAAGGTCTGTGCCATACTACTGAAAGAAAATGCGATGAATACAGAAAGTAGAAGTTTTTTCATTGATCAGGATTGAATTTTAGGTTTGTCAAAGATAAGCGGTATACTTGATTCCGGAAACGGGCATTCCTTCATATTTTACTGTTTTTCTCCTCTCCGCAGTACTTGCAAGGCAATCCCGGGATGTTAGAAGATTCCCGCGCCGGGCCTGTCCTCCAACTCATTTTGCTTTTACTTTTGCAGAGATGACAATTACACTTTACATAATTATTGCCACCGTCATTCTTTCATTTCTCTGTTTTCAGAATGATGAACTACGCGACAGGTTTATTTTTAATCCGTTTATCATTCGCGAGCAGCGACAGTGGTACCGGTTTATCAGCAGTGGTTTTATCCATGCAGACTGGATGCATCTCCTCGTGAATATGTTTGTATTGTACATGTTCGGAAATGTTGTGGAGAAATATTATGAGAATTTTTTTGAATCCCGCGGATCAGTGGATTTCCTGCTGTTGTATTTCGGCGGTATGGCGGTGAGCACTGTGCGGACTTATCATAAACATAAATTTGATACAGGTTACAGGGCTTTGGGCGCCTCAGGAGCAGTGAGTGCCGTGGTATTTTCTTATATCGTTTTCAACCCTTTGGATAAGTTGTGCCTGTACGGAATTCTTTGCCTTCCCGGAATTATTTTCGGAGCTGCATACCTCATCTATTGTTATTATGCCGGCAAAAAGGGAATCGGCTATGTAAACCATGATGCACACATGTGGGGCGCATTGTTCGGATTCTTTTTTACCATCATGCTGAAACCTTACCTGGCGATTTATTTTTTAAAGCAACTTCCATTTTTACAACATGCCTTCTGAAAAGAGAAATGCGGTGTTCCTGGATCGTGACGGTGTTTTGAACCGCGAGCAGGGTGACTATGTAACCCATCTTGAAGATTTCATCATCAACGATGGAGTGGTTGAGGCATTAAAAGTATTTCAGCAAAAAAATTACCTGCTCATCGTCATCAGCAACCAGGGCGGCATCTCTAAAGGAATCTGTACAAAGGAACAGGTTGATTACCTGCATCTGCATTTACAGCGTGCGCTGAAAAATAAGGGCATTGAAATCCTGGAAGTGTATTATTGCCCCCATCATCCTGAGGTTACGAACTGCATTTGCCGCAAACCGGATTCACAGTTGTTGGAAAAAGCAATGGCGCGCTTTAATATAGAAGCAACAACATCTTATTTCATTGGTGATGCCGACCGCGACATGGAAGCCGGAATAAAAGCCGGTGTCACAACGATCAAAGTAGAATCGAATCAATCTTTGATGGAGATTCTTGACCGTGTCGCCTGAAATCAAATTTTTGGCAGTGGTCCCGACAATAATTTCTTTTCTTTGTGAACCTTACTTATGAAATATTTTGTGATCAGAACTTTATTTCTCTTTGCCTTCTTTTTCACTTTCTGTTTATGTGTTGCTCAAACAGCAGACAAGAAAACAGCTATTTCGTTGTATGGCTGTACCATTCAATATAAAGGTGAACTCGGTAACCAGTTTTTGAAGACCGATAATCTTTTGGGAACAATTGGTTTTTCTGTGGCACAATACATAAGCCCATCTTTCAATTTGGGTTTGATGTACAGGTATGGAGATGTAAACTTTATAAATGTGAATGAGGAACTGTCAGGAAGCATCGGTAACATGAATCTTTTCATTCATTATAAATTCTTCAATGGTAAAATATTCAAGGAGAATGCGCGCATCGGTCCATACCTGGTCACTGGGTTTGGTGGTTCTGATTGGAAAGAAAGAAAGCCGAAGAAGACTCATTTTACAGACGCATTTCTTCCGCTTGGTGCCGGGTTCAAAATACACATTAGCAATTCCTTCGATATTTTGCTGCAGTGTGAATATCACTTTACCATGAGTGACCTGTATGACAATTCGGATGCTGAAAAAGGAAAGGATGCTTTCCTGCATACTATGATTGGGCTGTCATACAACATCAGTGAAGGAAAGGACAGCGACAAAGACAATGTGAAAGATAAAAAAGACCATTGCCCTGGTACGCCCGTTGGAGTTGCAGTGGATAATTCAGGTTGTCCCCTTGATCGTGATAGTGATGGGGTTGCAGATTACCTGGATCGTTGTCCCGATTTTCCAGGACAATATTCTGCATTGGGCTGTCCCGACCAGGATGGCGACAGCATAGCGGATGGTGATGATCATTGTCCTGCTATTGCCGGACCCACTTTAACATTTGGCTGTCCTGACCGCGATCTTGATGGTGTTTTGGATGCTGATGATGCATGTCCTGATATGAAGGGAATCGTTTCTCTCCATGGATGCCCCGACAGGGATGAAGATGGAGTGGCAGACAAAGACGATGCGTGTCCGGATGAAAAGGGGATCGCAGCCTTACAGGGCTGTCCTGACCGGGATGGAGATGGCATTGCAGACAAAGATGATTTATGTCCGGATTCAACTGGCATTGCAGCGAATAAAGGATGTCCCGAAGTGAAGGAAGAAGTGAAAAAACTTTTCGAGCAGGCATTAACCGGATTGCAATTTGAAACGGGCAAAGAGACAATCAAAAAAAGCTCTTATCACATTTTGGATGAAGTGGTGAAGGCGATGATTGAAAATCACCAATACAAGTTAGTCATCAGTGGACATACAGACAATACCGGTAGTGCTGCAAAAAACCTGGAGCTTTCAGAAAAAAGAGCCGCAGCCGCAAAGTATTATCTTACATCACATGGTATTGAAGAGGCCCGTATTAATTCAGGTGGATATGGAGACACGCTACCTGTTGCCGACAACAAAACAAAAAACGGCAGGGCAAAGAACCGGAGGGTAGAATTTAAAGTTGTTTTCTGATCAACTTTTAATTTCTGTTCTTCCTGCTTTGTGCATCTACTACAGCAATCGCGACCATGTTTACAATTTCGCGCACGCTGCTTCCCAATTGTAAAACGTGTACCGGTTTTTTCATACCAAGCAGAATCGGGCCGATGGCTTCAGCTGCTCCCATTTCCTGGCATAGCTTGTAAGCAATATTTCCTGAATCAAGGTTTGGAAAGATCAATGTATTCGCTCCTTCAGCGGCGAATTCACAGAACGGAAAATTATCAGAAAGGAGTTGAGGATTCAGCGCGATGTTGGCCTGCATTTCACCATCGACGGCAAGCCCGGGGTAATTTTTATGGAGGATGGAAACTGCATCACGCATTTTCCTGGCGCTCTCCTCATCAGTTGATCCGAAGTTGGAATAGGAGAGGAGTGCAATACGCGGTTTGATATTGAACTGCTGCACAGCCCACGCAGTCAATACAGTAATCTCTACCAGTTCTTCAGTGGTCGGATTTACATTGATTGTAGTATCTGCAAAAAATACGGGTCCTTTCTTTGTGACAAGGATATACATACCTGCTACTTTTTTCACTTCATCCTGTGTTCCGATAATCTGCAATCCCGGGCGGATGGTATCACTGTATTTCCTTGTGAGTCCTGAAATCAATGCATCTGCTTCACCTGTTTCCAGCATCATGGCGCCATAGTAGTTGCGCTCATTCATGATTTTCTTCGCCTCATACAGCGTGAATCCCCTGCGTTTCCGTTTATTAAAGAACAATTCTCCAAATTCATTCCGTTTCTCTTCTTCAAGCCGGGGGTCAATAATGATGGTATCACCTAAATCCAGGTTATTGTCTTCAATCAGCTTATTGATTTTATATACATTCCCCAGCAAAATCGGTTTTGCAATACCTTCATCACGTACGATCTGTGCGGCTTTAAGAATCTTATAGGTATCAGCTTCTGCAAATACCACTCTCTGCGGATTTTGTTTTGCCTTGCTGGTAACCACCCGCATCAGTTTATTGTCGAGACC
>JBDTTM010000211.1:0-7444 GCA_039930605.1 Bacteroidota bacterium | reverse complement strand
TCCATTAACAGAACGTTCATACTAATTTAATTTTTCCATGACAGATACCGTCCTTTATTCATGCAGTTTTGCCCGACAAATTCAAATCCAATGAAACAATTTTTTTCATTTATCCTGCTTTGTTTTTCTGCTTCAATTGCAATTGCAGGAGGTTCAACCCGGGACAATAAAAAAGATATTCCTGAAAATATGCTGAGCAGTAATTTTACAATTGACATGTATGATACTGTTGTGTTTGACATTTCACAGTCAGTAATGAATGGCAACCAGGTATCATTTCCTGTTTACATTATTTCTGATGACACAATCAACGCCCTTGATTTTTCCCTGGCTTATGATGAAACGAATTTCGGGCTGGATACAATTTTCAACCTGACTACCTATTTGCAGCCCGTTTATAATTTTACGATGAGCAGACTTTATTTCACTTCCTATAGTTTGCAGGAAATTGACCACAATACACCTTTGGTATCTGTTCAGCTTGATATGCTGGGACACTATCTCTGCAGCGATGACCTTGATTCTATTTTGGTTTATCTAAATGGTGATGCATGCAGTGTAAAAGTTGTGGAATGCGTAACGGATAAAATTACTGAAACAAATAGTACAGATGAGCAAGTCAGTATTTATCCGAATCCTGCTACAGGGATATTGAATATTCAGACAATTGAAAATGTGAATGTAGAACTGTTTGATATAAATGCTTCCAGGACTGTTTACCAATCGAAAACAGATCCTAACCGGTTATTACAGATCAATACTGATGGATTTGCTCAGGGTATTTACCTTGTAAAAATGTATAATGAAAACTTTACTTCCATCAGGAAGGTTGCCATCAATTAAATTTCTCTTTATTTTTAAAGATTCTCTCTCCGCCTTGCATTACAAAGTTCAGATCATCTGCCACAGTAGGGAACAGATACACATTTCATTCAGTAGGTATTTATTAGTATCAGAAATTAATTCTATAAGTCCCGGTTTTATTTACATCGTATTTTCAGTTTCGTTTTCTTTTTGGATCAAACAGCCTGCCGTGTAATGCAGGCTGTTTATTTTCACCGGAAATTAAAATATACAACATGTAACCCGGGCTTAATAATTTGATAAAGATGAAATAATATACATCTACCATATGGTCGGCCGTTAATTTTCATCTTCGTGTGTTCTAATTCAAGCACGATGAAAAAGAGAAAAACCAGCATTTGTTTTTTATTGCCAATATCCTTTTTGTTTGCAATTCAGGATTTGCAAGCCCAGCTGGGAAGAACAAGCCAGCAAACTACCAACTGCGTATGCCCTACTCCAGTTATCACAGCACAGCCGGTAAGTCCATGGATGGTTTGCGCCGGCACAGGAACAGTTACTTTTACTGTTGGCGTAACCGGAACTGGAACACTTAATTTCCAATGGAAGGAAAATGGAATTGTGATTGCTGATGTTGGGTACTATTCAGGTGTCCATACAGCAACGCTTACTATTACCAGTCCTGGCATGGCATTGAATGGAAGAAATTATCAATGCGTTATAACCAATTGCGCCGGACATTCAGTGAGCACAAATTGTGGTGTTGTACTTTCGCTTCAATCAATTTCAGGAGACATCAATGAGGATGGAACCGTAAATAACAGTGACTTCGCTCTCATGAATCTTGTTTACAACACGGCTTGTTCCAATTGCCCGGAAGATTTAATTCCGGATGGCTTTATAGATGTGAAAGATTTTCTCCAGTTGCTTGGAAGATACAATATGACTTGCCAGTAGGTCTTTACTTTCATTTTTTATTACCATTCTACCGGCATTATTTGTGAAGCTGATTTTAATTCCATCAAAGGACTAGAACATAGCGTTTACAGAATGTTCTTGTAATCTTAACTCCATAAAATCAACTAATGCAAATGGATGGGATACTTTCACATCCCGGAAATTTGTATGAAAAATATTTTATTGGCATTACTTTTAGCATTTCCATTTATCACCAGCGCACAAACGATTGATGCAGGTGATACTGTTGTGTTTGATTTGTCGGGAGCTTCATGTATTGGAAATTCCATTCTTGTTCCGGTTTCATTTATTTCCGATGACAGCATTTATGCAATCGACTTCTCCATGAAATATGATGAATTGAAAATTGTATTCAACACTATTGTGGGTCTGTTGCCGAATGTCAATACATCAGCATTTTTTAATCCTGCAGACAGTACGCTCCGGTTTTCTTCTTTCAGCATGTGGGCGATTCCGCAGGATACCCCGGTTGTATTTGTAAAATTTGATATGACGGTAAATGCAATTACAGAAAGTGATTTCAATACGATCCATGTTTATTTGAATGGAGATACTTGCAGTTATAAGTTTATTCCGCCTTCGCCACCAGCGGTTATTGTAGTTGTCGGAGCCTTGACAATTAATCCGGGAGATTCTATTGCACTGACTGCTCCTCAAGGTAACGGGTTTACTTATTTATGGTCCACCTCTGATACCACGCAAACAATTTATGTATCACTGCCGGGAACCTATGCCGTATCCGTATTTACAGCAGGTGGTTGCGTTTCTGTGGATTCCGTCACAATACAAATGACCCTTCCACTGCCAGTTGAGCTAATTTATTTTTCTGCAGCACAAGAAAATGAGAAAGTCTATCTTGAATGGAGTACTGCTTCTGAAACCAACAACGATTACTTTGAAGTGGAGCATTCAAATGCTGTTTCGGCGTGGTCGGCTTTGACAGAAATAAATGGTGGTGGGAATACTTCGGAGGCACGCAACTATACAACGTGGGATCAGCATCCATTAACGGGCATGAACTATTACCGATTGAAACAAGTGGACTTTGACGGTTCTATTAAATATTCACAAACAATCACTTTGAATTTTGTACCGGCTACAACTCTTGTGTGCTCTGTTTATCCGAATCCAGTTGCAGACGAGCTTCATGTTATTTCAACGGATTTTATATCAGTTCAATTATTTGATATCAATGGGAAAATGGCTGATTGTCCACAGGCAATTATTTCTAAACAACTCCTTCAGATTGATACAAGGCAAATTCCATCAGGGGTTTATGTTGTAAGAATATTCAATCCAGGCGAACAAACTATTTTCAAAAATATTCCTGTAATTATTTCCCGGTAGCAGTGCCGGAATATTTTATTTCATGCTTCCTGGAGGATTAGTCTATGCTTTAACTTCAAATGTTACTAATTCTTATGGGCACTGTAATCCTCTGGCAAGTCCGGTTTAGGTTTCATTAAAAACGCTTATACTTATTAAACTGGAACAAATAATTCAAAACGCATCATTTAATTGATAGGAATCAGTCCAATTTACAATGTTAAATTAAAGTAAAATGTACATTACTATTTCAAAATAGCTTTTTTCATGTTTTATTTTTCCAAAGATTTACTGCGACAATAAGGCACATATATATAGATGAATATTGCCTTCCAAACAACTTAATATGAAAAAAATAACCAAAAAGAAGCTCGAGCAGGAACTTTCGACAGCTATTGAAAATGTTCTTTCGAAGCATGACAGTCATGCAATCAGCAAGACAAAAAAGGCGATTAAAGAATCAGTGAAAACTGTGATCAAAAAATTTAACAAGACCATCAAGGCGCTTGCAGAACGAAAAGAAGCTGTAAAGGCGAAAAGGAAGCCGGCAAAAAAGGTTTCTGTTAAAAGGTCTGTTGCAACAAAACGGGTATCGATCAGGTACCACAAGCCAAAGAATGTAATTCTGAGCCAGGGGACACCTCCTCAAGTCGCGCAACCAATCCAGTTGTCAGGAGCCCAAGACACGGAGAATTCGTAGTTTTGTATTTCATGAGTAAAAAAGTTCCTCTTATCAACCGAGATCTGAGTTGGCTTTCTTTTAATTCCCGCGTATTGCAGGAGGCGGAGGATACGACAGTTCCGTTAATTGAACGCATGCGTTTTCTCGGCATTTTTTCCAATAACCGCGATGAGTTTTTCAGGGTCCGTGTAGCAACCATCAAAAGGATGGTGAAGTGGCCGCATAAGGGAAAGCAGATGTTCGGCGAGTTTCCAGGAGTGCTGCTGGAAAATATTCAAAAGATCGTAATCAAGCAGCAACGAAAGTTTGAAAAAATATATGAATCGATTCTCAGTGAATTGAAAAAGGAAAATATTTTCCTTGTCAATGAACTGCAGCTCTCAGACGCCCACAAGGTTTTTGTAAAGAATTATTTTCATGACAATGTGTATCCGTTCCTGGTTCCGATCATGCTGGAATCTGCGCCCAAGTTTCCATATTTAAAAGACAAGTCCACTTATCTCATCATTAAGATAATCCAAAGTATAAAGGATAAGAAATGGAAATATGCACTGATTGAATTGCCGACAGATGTGGTATCACGTTTCCTGGTTTTGCCACCTGTTGATCAACAGCGCATGATCATTATGCTGGATGATGTGATCCGCCTTTGCCTTGATGATATTTTTTCTGTTTTTTCTTATGAAAAAATTGAATCTTATGCGGTGAAAATTACGAGGGATGCGGAATTGGACATTGATGGCGACATCTCGAAAAGTTTGATGGAGAAAGTTTCCAGGAGTGTGAAGATGCGCAAAAAGGGAGCGCCTGTGCGATTGGCTTACGATGAGAAAATTCCGGAAGACTTACTGAACTTCATGTTGAAGAAAATTAACATGGCCAAATCTGACTACCTGATTGCCGGTGGGCGCTATCACAATTTCAGGGACTTTATGAAATTTCCCGATCTCGGAAAAAAGAATCTGCGTTACAATATTCCACATCCTGCCGATCATCCTGAATTGAAAGGGCAGCGCAGCGTTTTCAAAGTGATTCGTCAGCGGGATGTATTACTCGCTTATCCTTATCAGTCATTTCATCACGTAATTGACCTGTTGCGTGAAGCGTCCATTGATCCCAAAGTTGAATCCATCAAAATAACACTTTACCGTGCTGCCAACAATTCTGGAATTGTAAATGCTTTAATCAATGCAGTGAAGAATGGTAAAAACGTAACCGCCATTGTTGAGTTGCAGGCGCGTTTTGACGAAGAAGCAAATATTGCGTTTGCCAATAAACTCCAGGAGGAAGGCGCACTTGTTATTTTCGGAGTGCCGGGACTCAAAGTACATTCAAAACTTTTTTTAATTGCAAGGAAAGAAGATGGAAAAACGGTTCACTATGCACACCTTGGAACAGGGAATTTCAATGAACAGACAGCGAAGTTGTATTGTGATCATTCTTTGCTGACAAGTAATAAGAAAATTACGGAGGAAGTAGTGAAGTTGTTTAGTTTTTACCGTGATAATTTCAAAACGGGAACCTATAAGCGATTGTTGGTTTCTCCTTTTAGCATGCGTAAAAAATTTCTGCATCTGATCAACCAGGAAATTAAGAATGCGGAAGCCGGAAAACCTGCATACATGTATATCAAACTGAACAGCCTGGTAGATACAGAAATGATCAGGAAGCTATACCAGGCAAGCGAGGCGGGAGTAAAAATCAAAATGATTATCCGTGGAATTTGTTCCCTTGTAACTAATTTGAAAGGAACGAGTGATAATATTGAAGTTGTCAGCATCGTGGATAAATTTCTCGAGCATAGCCGTATTTTTATTTTTGCCAATAACGGGGATGAGAAATATTTTATTTCCTCCGCCGACTGGATGTACCGGAACCTGGATCACCGCAGTGAAGTTGCCATACCGATTTACGATAAGGAAATACAGAAGCAATTGATGACTTATTTATTGCTACAGCTTCATGACAACAACAAAGCCCGTATCATAGATACAGAACAAAACAATGAATACAAGAAACAAGGCAATGGGCCATCTGTCAGATCCCAGGATGATATTTCACGGTGGCTGAATGGAAAATGGAACCCTGACAAACTACTTTCTTTATCAGCTAATGAAAATGATCCGGCCGCACTTCTTAACATTGTGGGCTGAAAAAAATTTAAAACTTAATAGCGAACATGCAGGAGTCTGGGGCATCTTTGAGCAGTAATCAATCTACATCAACACTTTTGCGCTACGCTGCCATCGATATCGGTTCCAATGCTGTCCGCCTGTTGCTATGCAATGCTGTGGAGGAGCATGGCGAAACGCATTTCAAAAAATTGGAACTCGTACGTATTCCACTTCGGCTCGGAGAAGATGTCTTTCAGACAGGTAGAATTTCTGCAAGACGTGCTGCCCGGTTCATGAAGACCATGCAGGCGTTTAAGCTGTTGATCGATGTTTTTGAGCCTGTTGCTTATCGTGCCTGTGCAACAGCATCTCTGCGTGAGGCCATCAACGGAGAGGAAATAATAAAACAGGTTAAGAGAGAGTTCGGTTTGAAAATTGAAATCATTTCAGGAAAGACAGAAGCAGACTTGATTTTTTCCAATCACGTGGAAGAACACCTGGATAAAAGTAAAAGCTACTTATATATAGATGTAGGTGGAGGAAGTACGGAGGTTACCTTGTTCCACAAAGAACAATGTATTTTTTCACAGTCCTTTGATATCGGAACCATTCGCTGGCTGAAAGGTCAGGTGACGAAGGAAAAATGGTATGCATTTAAAGATAAAATCCGCGAACTTGTGAATGGTCATCGCTCATTGATTGCCATCGGTTCAGGCGGAAACATCAATAAAATTTTCAAGATGCTTGACCGCAAGGATAAGCTTCCCTTTGATAAACTCAAGGAGCTATATGATGAACTGAAAATCCATACGGTAGAAGAGCGCATGGAACTCTGGCAACTGAATCCGGATCGTGCTGACGTGATCGTTCCCGCAGCGAAAATTTTTCTTGGCATCATGAAAGCCGCACAAATCGGGGAAATTATTGTTCCACAGATTGGGCTTGCCGATGGGATTATTCATCAGTTGCATGAACAGTACAAGCAAGGTATGGTCGCGTGAGCAGTTAGCAGCCAGTCGGCAGTTGGCAGTCGGCAAGGGCGGTGAGTTCAAATGGGAATATTTAGTTCAGTGTGAAGAAATGAGTGGCCAGCAGCCAGTCGGCAGTCGGCAGTCGGCAGTTGGCAAGGGCGGTGAGTTCAAATGGGAATATTTAGTTCATTGTGAAGAAATGAATGACAAGAAGCGAGCAGCCAGCAGCCAGTCAGTAGTCAGTAGTTGGTAGTCGGTAGTCAGCAAGGGCGGTGAGTTCAATTGGGAATATTAGTTCATCGTGAAGTAACCAGTGGCAAGAAGCTAGCGGCCAGTAGCCAGTTTCCTGCTTATTTAACACTAACATAATATCACTTCCTTGTGAGGAGATTGTGTTTGGTATATGTTTACATATTCAAACTTAATCCTGTGAAAATGGAAAATACGTTCAACCTCCCGAAAGAGAATTCCATAAAATCTTCTTCACTATTTCGAATGAGTGGCAATGCTTTTAAACTGATGAAAGAAGGAAAGGAAAAAGAAGCGCGGAATGAATTTCCGATGGAATA
>JBDTTM010000210.1:0-7514 GCA_039930605.1 Bacteroidota bacterium | reverse complement strand
CCCGCCATTGATGGCGGGGTATGTATGCTATATTGCTTAGGCTTTAGCCATGATTCTTAAACCCAGGCGTTTGAATAAATATTTTGAATCACTCCTTAATAAATTTATTCGTAAAAGTAATACTTGCCGTAATCAAAACTTGACTTTCATTTTAATTTCCTAAATGGGTTTAATTAATTTTATTCATGTGTGTGTATTATTGCAAGCTCAAAAGAAATTGTAATTAATATTGAAAATAACATTTATCATCTTTCAACACTCCCCAAAGTTTTAGCAACTCGCAATTTAATTTTGAATTATTGCAATCAGTTATTTTCTCCCAGGACATTACAGTGCAATTGTTGTCAAGTGGAACAATTATTTCTGATGATTGAGCAATTTTTTTCAATGCATCTTTTTCACAATCATTTTCAGTTGAGATGGATTTATCTGCAATAACAAAAACAGAAAGTAAAATGACAGCAGCGAAATAATATAAAATGTTCAATTTCGATTTTTCAATATTGAGTAAGTAATATGCTGAAACACCGAACATATAAATCATGATCATAATAACCGGAAGTAGGGTATCGCTTCTAACAATGTTAGGTCGATATTGCCTATAGCCTCCAAGAGGAAGTAGAACAATGTAAATAAGAGCAAACAATGCAATCCATTTAACTTGAATAAGAATTAGCTTTCCTTTTTCATCAGGACCCTTTTTTGACACTAAAAATAAATTTAATAAAATCATGAATAGGAGCAAAGAAAGACCTAGTTTTTGTGTAAATATGTAATACAATCCAGTAGGAAGGGACTTGTATCTTTCGGCTAATGAAATAGGATTAATGAAGTTTTCTGCGTTGAATTGTCCTAGGTAAAGAGAGTAAAAGCAGATGATGCAAATCATCAATAATAGCATCAGTAGCTGATGTGGGATTTTCCAAAAGGAGAAAACAATGTTATGGATATATGGTAGCGGTTGAGATTCACAATATTTATTTTTCCAAATGCTTAATAATACAAGGGCACATCCAATTAATATAACAGCTGCACTTAATGGACCTCCCAATGAAAGAACCAGTGAGGAGATAATAATAATGGCAAATTTCAAGATATTCATATTTTCCCATGTGGTTGTTACCCTCTTAAAGAATGGAAGTAAGAAGAGCATTAACAGCGCAAAAGGCAATGAATAAAAAAATGTATATGTAATTGATGAGCCGATAATTCCCATATATCGCTCATATCCATTTGTTTGAAAAAGCGGAGTTACTAATGCGGCTGCTAATAAAAAGCTTTTGTTCCAGATTTTTTTGGTTCCACTTATCATATATGCTAAAGAGAAAATTATCAATAATTGAATAACTATTTTAGCTGCTGCGCAGGATAAATAAATACTCTCGACTGGACTTACAAAATTTTGGAAAAACTGAGGTGCGTGTTTGAAATAGACTGACATCATCCAATGGGCGAAAAATCTGTTCGTTCCACCGTAAACCTTATGCTCTAGTATCACATTCAAACCAAATGGATCACTCATTACTTCAGGATACCCAAGTACTATGTTAGCCATATCACCATCAAGTGGTTTATGGTAATGCTGAACAAATGAATGTCCAAGATCAGAAAAAAGGATAATTAATATTAATAACTTAAGAATTGACTTATTCATTTTAGCATCGATGCTAAACAATATTTTTTGTTGCAGTCAATAAGTTTGGAGGATGGGAAATCTTCCACTTTCGACACTCTTGAATCAAAAATAATTAGGTTGCTTGAAGGATATTGGATTGATTTATTTCCAGGTACTTCAATTTTATTCGCATGCCAATTTAAATAGAGATAAAAGTCCTGTGTTGGCATTTGGAATAACTCTACCACAGGTGCATGTTCGAAATATGATTTGTTTTTAAGAAAGAAATCCTGCATATCCTTCTTTGCGAAGTTAACATAGATAAATTGCCTGCTTAGGTTGAAAATCAATACACCAATCCAAACATAATTGAACCATTTATATTTATTGTTGCAATAAATTATGCCTTCCGTAATTATTACTGAAATAAACAATGCAAGAGGTGCTAAATACCATTCGTGCTTGGTTGCAGCCATTGTCAAAATAATTGAAAGCGGTAAAATTGTGCAAGCCGATAACAAAGCCAATTGACTTCCAGATGCCTTCAGAGTCATCATTGCCCATTTTTTATCGTGTATGAATTTAGCAATCACCAACAACAGAGATAAATAAAAAAAGTAATTCCAGATATTGAACCTGATATCTAAGACAGAAAAGAAAAATGTTCTGTCGGGGTTACGATCAGGTTCAAATTCTGAATCTGTAAGTCGTGCAATTGTATCATGGCTGAATAATGTTTCAATTGCATTGTGACTGCCGTACCATGAATTACCTGAATTAAATTCATTGCCCTTTTTCAACAGGATTAAGACCCAAGAACCGGCAATTAATAATACGATCAGGATAGCAAGCCACAATCTATAATCTCGAATAACATTTTTCCATTTTCCGGTAATAAACGAATATAAAAACATACCAGGGATTAAAACAAATCCTGCAGGTCCTTTTGTATAAAATGCCATACCAAGAAGAATGGCGAATATGAAAACTGCGTACCGTTTTCCAAAATCCTGGAATAGTAGAAAAAAATATACAGATGCAGTGAGCAAACATACCAACAAGGCGTCAGTATCCCCTGTTCTTCCTACATGGAAGCCAACAATTACCTTGCATGACAACAATACAAGACATGCGATGAACGCAAATAATTTTCCTCTATACAGGTTAATTAATTTAAAAGAAAAAAAGAAGAAGATTATTGACGCAATAGCAGAAGTAAACCGTAGTGCAAAAGCGGTATATCCAAAAATCTTATAGCACAGAATTATTGACCATATCATCAGCGGTGGTTTCGCATTTCGTGTATCAGGAGTTCCAGCATAATAGTAATTAATATAATCACCATTGTGCATCATCTCAAATGAGATTGTCCCATATTCCGCTTCATCCCATTCAATTAAGTCATTTGAACCAAGTTTCCAAAATGAGAAAAAAATAGCAAGCAAAATAATTATCAGGAAATAATATTTTGGAGAAGGCATCAATCTCTTTACCATATTAAACATAAAATCAATTACAATTTAATAAGTTTTCCACTCAAAATATCAGTCCCTGAATTTACCAGTATAAAATAAATTCCTCGCTTGAGATCACTTACATCAATTTCTGATTCATCTCCGTTCACCTTCAATGAAAGTATTTCTTCACCGAAAACATTTTGAATTTTTATAAAATTCATATTGTTTTTTTTGACAGTTAACTTATCGAGAACTGGATTTGGAAAAAGGGTAATCACACATTCATTATCTGGCTTGGATATAGTATCCCTCTGATAAAGCCTTATATAATCTACTTCCATCTGGTTTGGGAATGTAGTGGAATTGTTTGGTGCATCATTACCTGTTAACAGAGTAAGAAATGCAATAATGCTAACTTGGTTACTTTCTCCTGAAGGATAAGAAGGGTTCATGTTGTATACGCCCGGATCGACGCAGCACCAATTTACTTCCCTGCCTGCCAAGGTCATAAATCTGGCAATGTGAAATACCTGAGTTCCGTCAACAGAAAAATTTATGAAGAATGGATCCCAAGTTGCGTCAAAGACGTGGAATTCCCTGGAAAAATCATTTCCATCATATCCATAATCGTATTGAGAAATTAATTCGGTCTCATGGTATTTGAGTATACCCAGGTGATGGTGATTTGGCGTTGATCCTGATATTTCAAAAACATCAATTTCAGTAGCAGTTCCAACTCCATCCCCACCAAACATCCAAAATGTTGAAAAAAATCCTTTTCCTGAAGGTACTTTGCAACGTATTTCAAATTTTCCATATTTAAATCTGTATGGTGAACTCTTGCTATAGATCATTCCCGAAGTATAATCCCTTGTTTTTGAAAACCATGTTGTTGTTTGTTTTTTGGTAATGAATTTTAAAGTGCCATTGCTGACAATAATATTACTATCGAGATAAATTCCACCGTCAGCTACGCGGGCACCATCACATTGGTCACTTCCATCTGAACATGGGAAATGGCTTGACCATTTGCTTTGGTCGAGTGAATCTCCATCAAATTCATCACTAAATGTGAGATGCCAATCTTCATCTTTACAAATATTACCACCCGTAAAAAAAGTTGATTGAGAAAATGCAAGATGAGCGAGCAGAAGAAAAACCAGAAATAACTTCATTGTTTGCATTCTGGAAGGAAAAATATTTTATTCTCAATGATACCTCGCCGCATCCTGCTGCTTCCGCGTGTATTCTTCCATTTTCATGCGCTGCTTTCTTCGCACCATGTACATGGTGATGGCGATTGCAGTTCCGATCAACAGAAACCACCAGGAATCTTCACTGGTGAATAACTGGAACATCGCTGCGCAAAATGTTGCAATAGCTACGCAGAGCCAGGCGATTTCAAGGATTCGGAGCATGATTGTTTTGGTTTATCGGTATGGTTCCTTTAATGTTGAAAATTTTGTACTTGCTGAAATCCTGGTTGGCCTCAAAGCCTGTACCCATGATGATTTCACCCTTCGTGGTAATCTTTACAAACTCATCACTCTTCAACTTCTCCGTCCGCTCATCCCAGGTGAGGTGCTCTGTATTCAGCGTTTCTCCTTTTTCATTGACGACCACTACATTCTTCCGCACTTCCATCTTTTGCTCCCGCTCATAACGGATGCCGTAATCAGCCGTCAACTTGCTTTTTACGTGCATGCTGTCGTCAAAGAAATTAGCTGTCAACCCTTTCGGCATTTCGATGTAAGGATTTTCAGTTTCGTAATGATTCAGCTCTTTGGCTATAATCTCTACCTGCACTTTAGCAGAATCACTATACAGAATCCGGATCACCGAAGCCGATTCAACAGGAGCTATTGAATGTTCACTAAGCAATTTTACTTTTTCAATATCATTTTCACAGGAAGTGAAAATAATCGCTATCGAAAAAAGTAAAACGTGAACAGGTTTCTTTGCGAACACTCGAGCAAATATACACGATTCGTTGAATCAGCAAAAAAGAAATCAATTAAGATAAAATGGGAAGACCTGGAACCCGGATTTGAAAGGTGGTAATGATTTTTTCCGGATAAAATTCGTATTAATCTGCGAAATCAGCAATATCGGCAAGAGATATTAATCAAATTTTTGCTTGACAAACCAGCGGTCGTTCAGCGTAAAACCTATTGTACACTTTACATAGTTCAGTTCGACAAGCTTGTTGGCAATCGTTCCTCTTTTGCCTGCCTCAATTGCTATCTGGATTGTTGTAGCAACTCGTTTCATCGGGAAACCAAATCCCATGCTCAGACCATAATCGGTAAGTTGAGAATTTTGAAGTTGCAGGTAGGTTTGCTCAAAGTGCCCGCCAAAACGATATTGCACCAGGTTGAAATAGGATTTTATACTTCTGTCATTCGGTGTCCACTGAAATCCCCCACTGGCCCGCCAACTGTTGGCCAATGAATCTTTGACTCCGAACAACGAATAATCCTGCCAGTTTTGAAGCGAAAAATCAGCACCTGCAATCCAGTGAGTAGTCTCTTTAAGTGTAACACCAACGCCTAGACAAAAAGGAAGTACCAGCTTTCCTTTCTGATCCTGGAAATTGTAAATGGTGTCCCTGATATATTCTATTGTATTTGAATAATAATAACTCTGCGCAAGTTGCGTGTGCTTCGCTTTCAGTGACAAGGATGGAGATCCGGTCAATCCCAGAGATAAAGACCATCCGCTTTTCTGTTTTCTGCGTGTTACCTGCTCGCGTTCTGCATCCGCTTTTTCTACTTGCAAGGTGAGTTCGGAAATTGATTTGGCAATGGATTCGCGCTGTGATTCGATCGTGAGATTGTCACTCGTCTTTACAGCATTCAGCGCGGTGATTAATTTCCGTAACACCGCAATGGAGTCCTCTAAAGCGCCAATCTTATTATCAAAGAGAACAATACTGTCGCTTTTTGCAATTGCCAGGCTGTCGAAAGTTTTAAGGAGTCCGGCATTGAAATAGAAATCATTGACAATCGTTTCTTCAGTTATCTTGGTATTGTAATAACTGTTTGAAGGATATTCTATTCTTTTCAGCTGGTCGATGGTTCCGAAAAGAAAGGAAGCATTGACTCCCGCAAAGAAATTTTTCCCGAGGGAAAATCCTGTTCCGACATAAAACTGATTCAATCCGCCTGATCCCTCATATACATGGTATTCATCATCACCATTGAAATTCTGTTGCCTGTCAGCAATGCCATACCCTACACTACTATAAGGGAGCAACCCAAAACTCAGCCCCCATTTTTTTGCTTTGAGAGGAAAAGCCATCGCCAAATATCCGAAGTCTACATTGTATTGGTACGAATGCTTGCTTGAGGAATTGTGCAACTCATACATACTTCCGCTGCCTGCTGCCTCGAAAGTAGTAAGGGCAATAGCACTGTAAGTAGCCGGGTTGGAATAATTGATATTAAAGGGTTGGGAAAGGGCAAAAGCCAAACCTCCCATGCCTAAATTTTTTGAAAACCCGCCAAATTGCAAGTCACCGACACCGTACCTGGAATATGGCGAACTGGTTGAAACCTGCGCCCGGACTGAAAATGCACAAAGAAAGATGAGGAGAAAGGCGAAATTATTTCTTCGCGAGGTTATGCTGCAAAATTTCATTTAGTCCGATAGCTGTCAGTTGAGGGGCGGCAAAGATGGGGAAATTAAAAAGATGAGCAAAACTATCAGCGTCTCCACCGGTAAGTATAATTTTCAGGTTTTTATACTTCTTTTTATATAATCCAACATAACCTTCCATTTCATTGAGAATGCCAAGTTGTACCCCTGACAGCATGGATTCACGTGTACTCGTTCCGGTTAATAAAACCCTCTTGGCCGGTTTCAGCAGAGGGAGTTGAAAAGTATAATCGTGTAAGGATTGGTATCTCATCATCAACCCGGGACTGATTGCACCGCCTTGATATCCGGACTTATTGATGAAGTCATATTTAATGCAGGTTCCTGCATCTATTACGAGGCAATGTTGTCCGGGGAAAATCTTTGAGGCCCCAGCTGCATTTGCAATCCTGTCATTTCCAAGGGTTTCTTTGGTTTTGTAAAGATTCCTAAAGGGCAGGGGGGTGGAGTAATTCAATTCAATCAACCGGGTATTTTTCTTCAGCAATTTTGTGATTGATAAACTGCTTTGTACTACCGAAGAAAAAATGGATGCCTCAATTCTATGTCGCGACAGAATTTTTTTAAGTGCAGAAACCGTGAATTTTTTTAAAAAATAATCAGCGAAAAGCTTGTCCCCGTCAAAAACCAAAACTTTGGTCCGCGTATTACCAACATCGATTATAAGATTCATCTTAGTAATCTTCCGGATTTGAAAGGACAAAACCGGAGGTAAATTAGTGGTGGTGATAGCTGGAATCGAACCAGCGACACAAGGATTTTCAGTCCTTTGCTCTACCAACTGA
>JBDTTM010000209.1:0-7543 GCA_039930605.1 Bacteroidota bacterium | reverse complement strand
TGATTTCCATCGCAATTATTTCAACCTGCCTTATTGCCTGTGCGCAATCTCCTTCAAAGGATAAAAAAGAAACTACTATGATAAAATACGAAGTTGTAAAAACTGATGCCGAATGGCAAAAGCAACTCACGCCTGAACAATACAATGTAACGCGTGAACATGGAACTGAGCGTGCATTCAGTGGCGTATATACTGACAACCATGAAAAGGGATTGTATAAATGTGTTTGCTGTGGAAACCCGCTTTTCGTTTCCGACAATAAATTTGAATCTGGAACAGGATGGCCAAGTTTTTTCCAGCCGATGAATAAAGTAAATGTTGGCGAGACTACTGATGCAAGTTATGGAATGAGCCGTACGGAAGTGCATTGCAACCGCTGTGGCGCACATTTAGGTCACGTCTTTAATGACGGACCAAAACCTACGGGGTTGAGGTATTGCATCAATTCTGCTTCGCTGACGTTTGAGAAATAACCCGGCGGGTTTGTTAATTGAGAAATAACCCGGCGGGTCGCGCAGCACCCGCTGGGTTATTTTTTTTCTTTCAGCACCCGCTGGGTTAAGTTTCCTATTTTATTAAACCTCCTTTTTCAGATGTTTATTGGATTGAAAGGACATAGCTTTGTTTTTTTAATCACTTCTTATGTCCGATGTTCAAGTTCCCCTCCTTCCAACTCACTACTATCATATTTATAACCATGCAATCGGAAAAGAAAATATTTTCGAACGGGATCAGGACTACCATTACTTCCTCGACAAAATAGAACCACACATTCTGCCAATTTGCATTCTCCTTGCATATTGTCTCATGCCGAATCATTATCATTTTGTGGTACAAATAAAATCAACTGCTGAGGTCTCTGATTTTTTTGAATCCAAGCTTGGGTTGGAAAAATTCAACAGAAAAAAAATCACCAATGAAGATTTTATAACAAACCAGATTAGTCAGCAATTTTCAAACCTGTTCAATACATATGCAAAGCACTATAACTTTCACAGAAGAAGAATGGGTAGTCTGTTTAAAAGGAATTTCCGGAGAACAGAAATTACAAGTACGGATTATTTGAAAAATGTGATTTGTTATGTTCACCAGAATCCTGTAGAGGCTGGTTTTGTAAAATCAATGAGTGATTGGAAGTATTCTTCCTACCTTACCTTTCAAAGCAACCAACTAACGCATGTTGCACGGGAGGAGACATTGGAATTATTTGGTGGGAAGAAAAATTTTGATGCATATCATGAGGCGAGATGCGACCTGGGCTAACCCAGCGGAGGACCAGATTCCGAAAAATCAGGACCTGGGCTAACCCAGCGGAGGACCAGATTCCGAAAAATCGGAATCTGATCGACCCACCGGGTTTGTTAATCTATCGCCGTATTCAAAAAATCCATCAACGGCTTCATCGCTTTGGCTGTGGAAGTAAGATCCCTTAGGAAATTTTTTGAAAGTACTTCCTTGTCACTGTATTCATGCCACACGAGGTAGCTGTTCAGTTTCAATAATTCAATGTCCTTGTGATCCTTGTCATAACCTTTCGGAGGACGGGCCAGCTTGTATTCATCGCTATTATCCAGCGCACCAAATTGCTTCTTAAAGTTTTTATCTGAAAGAATTTTATGAAACTTTTTTCCGTTGTAATCAATTTCCTGCCTGATCTTTTTCAGGTGATCTCCTGATGGTTGCCACCTGCCCCCGGCGATCATGCTCTTCCCCGGTTGAAGGTGAACATAATAGCCAGCTACTTCAGCTTTCTTGCCTCCTGCATTAATACTCGCACCCAAATTATTTTTGTAAGGCCGCTTGTCTTTTGCAAAGCGTACATCCCTGTAAATGCGGAAGACACAATCCTTTGCTTTCAGTCCGGAAAGTGATTTGTCGAATGATGAAAAGGCCTTGATTACATCGCCAATAAATGAATCTACATTTTCCTTTGCTGCCAGATATTGATCCTTGTGCGCATCAAACCATTCCTTTTTATTGTTCTTTTCAAGTTGCTTTAAAAAATCTAGTGTGGATTTCTGAATCATGTTTTGGGTTTGAAGAACGAAAGTAAGGAAGAAGAAACTATCTCGGAAAAAAATATTTTCACACAAAGGCGCAAATTATGGAAAGATTAAAGCAACTAACTTGGCTGTTCTTAGCGGTCATTGCGCCTTTGCGTGAGAAATTGGCTTCCCGATGAATAATCCTGCAGCAGAGCTGTGAGGAATTCTTTAGATTAAATTTGTAACCGTTTTATATTCCCAAAATCAACCTATTTTTGCAGTTCTTTAATTTCTGTTATGATCAAAAAAATATTCAGCTCACTTCTTGTTTCAATTCTTGCTTTTGCACTAACCGGCTATACAAAATCAGCATTTCAAATATCCGGTACAATCAAAGATTCAAAAGTCAAAGAAATCAATCTTTGGATTTATAAAAACTACCTCGCAACAAACCCGGATCTCATCGTGGGTGCATTGAACAATGGAAATTACAAATTCAAAGCGGTTATTGATCATCCTGTTTTTGCTGTACTTGAATACAACAATTCAAAATTGAAATTTTTCTTTGAGCCGGGCGATAGTGTAAACATGAGTTTTACTGATGATGCACAACATTCCGGTACGGCTATTACAGGACCGGGGTCAGACAACAATTTTTTTCTCAACAATTTCGAAACTACTTTTCAGAAGGATCTGACAGACTCGAACTGGACAACACGCATTATGAATGGTACCGTTGATGCATTTGAAAACGAACTTTTCAAGAGCAGGAAAAGCATGGATGATTTTATCGGTCAAAATATAGTCATACACCAGGTGTCTCCTGCATTCAAGGCCTATCTTCATAACCTGATGGTTACCCGATATTGGAGCATGCTGCTTTCTTATCCGATCCTCCGTGCAAATTCAGATCCGAAGCAATTGACAGTAGAACCGTTGCCCGACGTGATGTTGCAGAATATTACAGAAGTAACTTTAAATGATCCTGAAGCATTGCTTTGCGATTCCTATAAAAGTTTCCTGTACTACTATGTTGTTTATTACACTTCCGCTGCAAACGGATTTAAAAAATTCAATGACTACTCTACTTCTGCTGACCGCAAACTTGCCTTCGCAAAAGCTCACCTCCTCGGACAGGTGTTCGACATCTGGCTGGCCCAGCTTTGCGTAGATGAAAAAGATCATGTTTCTCCTTTTATGATGCGGACGATGGTAAACACATTAAAATCTACAGACAAATACAATAATTATTATCCTTATGTAAGTGGTATCTGCGCAACTAAGATGCAGATGAAGGATGAGAAGAAAAAGGCAGAACCAACTGTGAAAGAAGAAAAAAATCCTTCTCCTGCAAACGATGAATTGGGCTTGAAAGACCTGAATGGAAAATCAGCTTCACTCAATGATTTCAAAGGCAAGGTTGTCTACATTGATTTCTGGGCAAGCTGGTGCGGACCGTGCAGGCAAATGATGCCTTTTTCCAAAAAACTTCATGAGGACTTGACTGACAAACAGAAAAAGCAAATTACTTTTCTATACATCAGCATCGACGCCAATGAAGAAGCCTGGAAAAAAGCGATCACTGATTTGGGTATGGAAGGCCAGATGCTGATATCTCCGGGAAACTGGACTTCAAAAGTCTGTTCCTATTTCCAGATCAACAGCATTCCACGTTACATGATCATGGATCAGAAAGGAAACATAGTGGATTTCAATGCCAAGCGACCCGCAGATCCGGCATTGATGGATGACCTGACTAAATTATTGAATTAGTAATTTTCCGGGGATACAACAGTTTCAGGAAAAGTGCTTCGTCAGCCAGGAATCCAGGACGTCATTGAATTGAAGCGGTTGTTCCATCATTGGCGCATGTCCACATTTGTCAATCCAGTGCAATTCACATTTTGGTAAAAGGCGGTTGAACTCTTCAGCCACATCGGGTGGTGTGATCGTATCCTGTTTTCCCCAGATGAGACAGGTAGGGATCAAAATATCTTTCAGCTCTTCACTCATATTGTGCCTGATGGCACTTTTAGCGAGAGATAAAATGCGGATCAGTTTGCCTTTGTCATTTACAATCGCAAAACATTCATCCACCAGTTCATCAGTTGCAGAATTCGGATCGAAAAAAGTAACCTCTATTTTTTGTTTGATGTAGTTACGGTCTTCGCGCTTCGGGAAACTTCCACCCATTGCATTTTCATAAAGGCCCGAGCTTCCTGTAAGAACCATTCCTGTAACGCGTTCCGGGTATTTGCGGACATAAACTAGCGTAACGTGTCCGCCGAGGGAGTTGCCGATCAGTACTACTTTTTCAAACTTCATAAATTCAATGAAGTCATTTACAAATTCAGCAAGGGCTTTTACGTTGGTATTTAAAATCGGCAATGTATAAATCGGCATAAGTGGAATAACGACCCTGTAATTTTTCTTAAACCGTTCCACTACATCAATCCAGTTGCTAAGCGCACCGAACAAGCCGTGAAGCAAAACCAGGACTGGTCCGCTTCCTTCATCAATGAATTGAAAATCTTTTTCCTTCCGGATTGTATAACTCATAAATGTGGTATCAAACCTACATGATTTTTTTCAAAGGATGATCAGGACAATGAAATAAAATCATTGGGGTCACATCATGGCAAAAGTAACCCCGTTTCCCGGCTTGAAGATGTAAAGAAATTCTCAATCTCATCTCAAGAAACCTTTTTCGAAGGAATCCTTCAACACCTGTTTGTTGGTGAATGAATAAAGGTGCTGCTTATTCTTCCGTTAAAGAGCGCAATCAACAAGCTAAAAAAATACTTTTCAACAAAAGTGGGCAAAAGTGGGAGGATGTGTCAATTTTGATTTACATTAGCGCACCTTAAATTATATGGCAGGATTCATCGGAGAATTTCTCAGTACAGTAGATGCAAAAGGAAGATTCCTTTTACCTGCCGGATTGAAAAAGCAAATCGCTGTACGGGAACAAAAATTCTTTGTGGTTAACCGCGGAATGGAAAAACACCTGATGCTTTACACAAGGAGATTGTGGGACGAGGTGAGCGCAAAAGTGGATGATATTGATGAATGGGTAGAAGAAAACAGGGTGTTCGCTCACCAGTTTTATAAAGGGGCATCGGAAGTTGCATTGGACAGCGCTGACAGGCTGTTGCTTCCTCTGCAACTGATGAATTACGCAGGGATAGAGAAAGACATCGTATTGTTTGCCCACGGAAAAAAAATTGAACTCTGGAGTGAGAAGGAATACAAGAAGCGGATGAATGATGACAGGATCAACTACTCCAAACTTGCGCAGAAGGTGATGAGCAGGAAAAACAGGGATGGCAATGGCCAGTTATCATGAGCCGGTACTGCTCCGTGAAAGTGTTGACGCACTTGTGACGGATGCAGATGGAATTTATGTGGATGTCACATTCGGAGGCGGGGGGCATTCAATGGAGATCTTGAAAAAGTTGGGTAAAAAAGGGAAGCTGATTGCGTTTGACCAGGACGAGGACGCAATAAAAAACACCATAGAGGACAAACGATTTATGCTGATCAGGAGCAATTTCAGTTACATGAAAAATTTTCTGCGCTATAACCAGGCATTGCCGGTTACGGGCGTGTTCGCTGACCTGGGAATTTCTTCGCACCAGATTGATACCGCTGAACGTGGCTTCAGTACCCGGTTTGATGCATCTCTTGATATGCGCATGAACAACCGCTCTGAACTTACTGCCGCAAAAATAATCAATGAATATCCTGAAGAAAAACTCCGGGAAATATTCCGTGAATACAGTGATCTGCGTGAAGCAAAATCATTGGCAAAAAAAATTGTGGCTCAGCGCACCATACAACCCATTGCTACCACTGGAGAACTACTTGAGATTCTGAAATCGGAAACCAACCGCGGGCATGAATTTCAATTTTTCGCAAAAGTATTCCAGGCGCTTCGGATTGAAGTAAACAGGGAACTGGAAGCTTTAAAAGAAATGCTGATGCAATGCAGAGATGTGATTGCGGAAAATGGAAGACTGGTGGTCATTTCTTACCATTCACTTGAAGACAGGCTTGTTAAAAATTTTATTGCCGCAGGAAATTTTTCAGGAGAAGTGGAGCGCGATGCCATTTTCGGTCAACCGGCAGAAACAGCATTTACAGCAATCAATAAAAAACCTATAGAGGCATCTGAAACAGAAATTGATAAAAATACCAGGGCAAGGAGTGCCAGGATGCGGGTGGCCGAGAGAAACAAACATTAAACAACATGGCTAAAAATTCATTGCGTCAGCAACCTGAAGAGGTGATGGAGGAAGCTCCCAAGAAGAAGAAGCGCTCCTCAAAATCCGCGCGCAAGTTTCTCAAAATTATGCATGTATTCGGAATCTTCAACCGCAACCAGGTTGTGAAACTGATGCCATTCATTTTATTCCTGACTGTGCTCATCCTTTTCTATATCGGCAACAGCTATTACGCAGAAAGGACGATCAGGGAAATCAACAGCGTCAAGAATGATCTAAAAGAAAAGCGGGCTGAATTTATTTCCACGAGTTCAGAACTGATGTTCAGGACCAAGCAATCAGAGGTCGCAAAAGCAATAGCACCGATGGACATTAAGGAATCTACAGAACCACAGAAAAAAATTACTGTTATATCCCCTCCTGGCCTCCCTTAAGGGAAGAGACAATCCCAAAAAGTCCAAACCCGGTTATAATTGAAAAAATAAAACGCAGACAAGCATTATCACAAGTGAAAAAAGGAGCGAACGAAAAATCAACAACAAAGGCCAGCCAACCTATGGATGTCAAGAAAGACATTATGTGGCGCATCTACCTCGTATTCGCCTGCTTTCTTGTCTTTGGTGTAGCCATCCTTGTACAGATTTTCAGAATTCAATTTGTACAGGGCGATTATTGGAGATCGAAAGCGGATTCGCTCACCACACAGATAAAAAGTATTGAAGCTTCCCGCGGGAATATTTTTTCGAGTGATGGAAGCCTGCTGGCAACCTCTGTTCCAATCTATGACGTCAGGATGGATTTGAAAGCGGACGGACTTACCGCTGATGCTTTTAATGCAAATGTCGATTCACTTTCACTTTGTCTTTCTATCCTTTTCAAGGATAAATCAAAAGGAGAATATAACCACGAATTACGCCAGGCCAGGAATGAAGGCAACCGTTATTTTCTCATTCAGAAGAATGTACATTATACAGATCTGCAAAAACTGAAACAGTTTCCCCTGATTCGCCTGGGCAAGTACAAAGGTGGAATGGTTGTGGAGCAACGCAACATCCGCGAACTTCCTTTCAAAGAACTTGCACAACGTACTATCGGAACCCTGCGTGATGTAAAGCCGGTTGGCATTGAAGCATCTTTTGACGGCAGTCTCCAGGGTGCGAGTGGCTCACGATTGATGCAACGAATTGCGGGAGGTGTTTGGATGCCGTTGAATGACAAAGAAGAAGTGGAACCGAAAGATGGCAATGACATCATCACCACCATTGATGTAAACATACAGGATGTAGCAGAGAGTGCATTGGAAGAACACCTGATAAAGAACAATGCTGATCATGG
>JBDTTM010000208.1:0-7578 GCA_039930605.1 Bacteroidota bacterium | reverse complement strand
GCATCGTTCGGTGCAAACTTCAATGCCATTTGAAAAGCATCGATGGCTTTGTCATATTCCTTCTGACTTCCATAAGTACTCCCGATATTTTTCCATGCATCAGCAAAGTTCGGTTGAATCTCCGCAGCTTTTTGATAGTTGGCCAATGCATTTTGATAGTCGCCCTTGCTGAAATACACGGAACCAAGGCTGTTGTAAGCCCCTGACATCTTCGGGTCCAGGGTTGTGGCCTTATGCAAAGCAGCAATTGCACTGTCATTTTGCTGGGTCTTGAAATAAAAGTTCCCCAGGTTGTACTGAACAATTGCAGAGTTGGGCAATCGATTTGCGATAGTATGGTAATACACAGCCGCCTTGTCGACCATATTCCTTTGCATCAATATATCTGTCATACCGAAATAAGATTCGTAATGATCCGGATGAATGTCTATCGCCTGTTTGAATTGGTCGATAGCAATGTTATTATATGCTTCTGCCTCCGGTCCAACTACTTTATTTTGCTTCACTTCCTGGGCCATGTGATTTCCATAAAGAAAATGCAGTCGCGCACTGTTCGGCGCATGCAATGCATCAGCACTGAAAATAGTCGTATCGTTTTTCCAATCCGGGTTCCGCGCGATGGTTTTAATGGTGCCCAACAAGACAAGCACGGCCAAAAGGTTCGTGAACTTTTTATTGTACTGAAGCATGCGCGAAAATGTCATGTTTGCCGGATTACCCGTAAAATCAATCTTAAATAAACGTCCGGCAAGCACCACAAGAGCAATCGAAAATCCCAGTGACGGCATATATAAAAAACGGTCTGCCATCGTACTTCGTGTTAAAAACAAGACATTGGCAATGATACCAATCGTGATGAGAAAAAACAGGATGGCGAATGAAACCGGATCTTTTTTAGGAAGTCTTATCAACGCATAAATCCCGATGCCGAAATAAACCACCAGTGCAAGAATAGAAACAGGATTCGTCAATGAAACAAGCGGGATTTCATTGAAGCTATAATCACTGCTCATTGGGTGAGGGAAAATTAATAACTTCAGGTACATCGCAAGAATGTAAAATGCCGTTCCTTTTTCAAGGTTGAAATTTCCATGTGCGGCAATGAGAGAATTATCTGTCAATGGAATATCCTGGTTGTTGAGTACATTACTTAATACCATTGCGCGTATTATCATATACAATGCGAATGGTGCAATGGCAAAAAGGGAAGTCCTCACATTATTTTTAGATGCTGCATCCGTAAAAAAATAAATCATCAATGGAACGATCACAACCAGTGTGATGGCACTTTCTTTACTCATCAAAGCGAGAAAATAATAGGCACATCCTTTCATCAATTTTGGCATCTGTAAGCCTTTGCTGTAAGTCAGAAAATTATCCAGTGCCAGGATGCTGAAAAGCACACAAAGTATTTCATCGCGGCTTTTAATATTCGCAACCACTTCTGTATGTATGGGATGCGCGATCCATATCATCGTAATCGCAAATGGAAGCAGGAGGTTATTCCCTTTAAAAAGATGTGATAAAAACCGCATCAGCAAAAAACCGGTGAGTGCGTATAACAATACATTCATAAAGTGTCCAAGGGCAGGTGTATTTGGTGCCAGTCCCCATTCAGCGGCAAACATCACCATGCTCGCCGGCCTGTACAACCAATCCTCTTCCCCGTTCAATCCAAACCAATAAGATGTATGCAACAGTTCAGGGATTCCTGCAAATCCTTTCATGGTAATTTGATTTCCATAAATGGTTGGAAAATCATCATAGGCAAACTCGTGGTTCAATGTATTTACATACAGGATAAATGCAAAGGCCGCGCAGAGCAGCCCCAGTCCGGTTTCGAGCGAAATTCCTGAATTGGAATTGGCTTTTGATTTCCCCGCCTTTTTTGCCTGGACTTTAGCTTTGTTCATGAAATTGTTTGTGTGTTGGTTTCAAAAACGAAAATAGACAAAAAGAAGTAGTCTGGAAATATTCGTGATTTCAACTAGCGGATCATTCCGAATGAAGTGAAACACTCCCGATAGCTATCGAAGAGGAATCTCTATTTTCCCGCCTGTTTACCTGCGCAATCTGAGTTATCTGCGAGAAATGATGCCATATCTGCCAAACTGCCCTATCATCGTTCTCCAGAAGTATTACGCAAAACTGTTTACCTGAAACTAATTTGAATTTCCCCCTTCAGGATTGCCTGAATTCTCCGGAACTTGCTTCTCTTTAATCGAACTATCCCCCGAAAGTGTCTTGGGTTTTCTTCCTCTCTTCTTCAAATGCTCAAAATGAGCCGGGGCAAGAGAGATCTGATCAAAGGCAACCGGCTTAGCAGTTGTTTTACGTGCCGACTGCTTACGCACCCTGTTTTTGATTTCTTCAGAAAGTTCAAAAGGAATCACCATGCCGCTTTCGTTTACCTTGTTCAGGTTTGGTGTGATTCCAAAAAGTTCAACCGATTTTTTATTGTAGGCAACGGCTGCTTCTTCGGCCGTATTAAAAGTACCGAGGTATATCTGCTTTGCTCCATCGCTGATCATGGAAACATATTTATTCTGCGGCGTTTTGCGTACTCCACGGAAACCGGTTTTATTTACAGAAGTGGTTCTTGCGCGGCTCAACTTACTCATCTCTTCCCATTTCAAATTCCGGAGACGAAGATCCAGCTTATCGCCATTGATGAAATTCAGAAACAGGCGCTTGCCTGATTGAGGCCGGGCCAGGTAACGGGCAGCAATATATTTTGCCAGGTAAATGGTCTCGATCTTGAGTTTGCCATTCACCGTTTCCAGGTATTTTTGAAATACCGGAACACCGGAAGAATGTTGCCTCAGGTTTTCGAATACTTTAAATTCCTGAAAAAGAGGTGTCGTATTCAAAGACTCATATACTTCATGATCTAATAAAACATGCTTCTCCTCTCTCTTCAGCTTAACTTTAATAACCATTTTTCTTTCGCAGCCCGGTTGAAAATAATTTTAGCAAAAATTTGAAGTCCTTAGTAAAAAATCAATCCCGTAAATATATCAGGTCAAAGTTGTATTCAAATACATTTTAAAAATAACTTTTCAACTGCAAAAAGAGCACTTTTCAGAGACAAATTCTCAATTAATTTGCCCCGCTTCAATCTGCTGAACAATGCTCTCAATCTGCTTGTCATCACCTTCGGGTTCGTAATCGTCCTTCAAATTATGTCCGAATACCCTTGCACTTGTCTGTAAAACAAAAGCGCTGAATGAACCTTTTACGTCGCGGATTATTTCAAAACCGGTATGTCCTGTTTGCCGGTTAAGTAACTTGATAAAAATTTTTCCCTGGTTTACACTTAAGCTTTCTATCGTGTTGCCAAAGTCTGTTCGAAGCTGTTCCTCGAATTTCTTTTTGAATTTTCTTTTCTCGCGGTCTGATTTAATTTTTGACAGCTCTTCATTCAACTGGTTTATTTTAATTCCGGCAAGTCTTGCATAAGGATAAACTTTCACCACGTTGAAGCGAAGCCGGTAATATTCCTTTAACCGCTTTTCATAATCGGCACCGTAATCTACAATGTTCACATCAGGCAGATTTACCACCGGGATGGTATCGATGCCTTCTATAATGTATGGTAGCCTGGTTCCTTTCTTTTCCTGGCAGAAAGATACAGCAGGCAGCAGTACGAAAAGTAAAATCCAGAAAATTTTCTGCTCCTGTTTCATTATTGCGCAACCATTGTAACCAGGCGAAAAAAGCCTGATTTAACATATTCAGAATGATTCAAATCAATCATTAAACCGGCTTCTATTGGATTTCCATGCTGATGTCTGAACGTATGAAGTGTCATTCTTATTGACACCAGAAGTTGATTTTTTAATGGCCATAACGGCAAGCATGGCGGCAAGCTCCATTTCAGCTTCATCTTCTGAATGCAGCATTTCAGGAGAAAAATACTTTTTTACAAAGTGTGTATCAAAATTTCCACTTCTGAAAGCTTCATGCTGCATGGCAAATTTGCAAAAGGGAAGTGTGGTTTGAACACCTGTAATTTTATAGTCATCAATGGCACGTATCATCCTCTCAATGGATTCTTTCCTGTCGGCTCCATGTGTAATGAGTTTGGCAATCATCGGATCATAATAAATCGGAATTTCCATGCCTTCTTCCATGCCATCGTCCACCCGCACACCCGGGCCTTGCGGAATTTTATAAGTGCTGAGCCGGCCTATATCCGGTAAAAAATTATTTGCAGGATCTTCCGCATATACGCGTACTTCCATGGCATGCCCGCTGATAGCAAGGTCCTCCTGTTTGAAGGACAATTTTTCACCATCAGCAATACGGATCATTTCCTTTACAAGGTCCAGCCCTGTAATCATTTCCGTAACAGGATGCTCAACCTGCAACCGCGTATTCATCTCCAGGAAATAAAAATTCAGTTTTTCATCCAATAAGAATTCAACCGTTCCCGCTCCCACATAATTACATGCTTTGGCGATTTCCACTGCGCACCGTCCCATTTCCGCTCTTTTCTTTTCGTCAAGTATGCTGGAAGGAGCTTCTTCAATTACCTTCTGATGCCTGCGCTGTACGCTGCACTCACGTTCAAAAAGATGAACTACATTTCCATGTTTATCGCCCAGTACCTGAATTTCAATGTGGCGCGGAGAACCGACATATCGCTCAATAAAAACAGCACCATCGCCGAATGATGAAATCGCTTCACTCACCGCCAGTTTCATCTGCTCCTCGAATTGTTTTTCATTTTCCACAATGCGCATACCCTTTCCACCGCCGCCGGCACTTGCTTTGATCAATACCGGGAAACCTATTTTTGCTGCGATCTTTTTCGCCTCAGCCACATCTGTGATTGCTTCATCAGTTCCGGGAACGAGAGGAATATTGCGCTTCTTCGCTGTTGCCTTTGCCGCCAGTTTGCTTCCCATCATGCGCATACTATCTCCGGTCGGACCGATAAAAGTGATACCTGATTGTGTAACAAGGTCACTGAAGCTGGCATTTTCTGAAAGAAAACCATAACCGGGATGAATGGCATCTGCACCGGTTTCCTTTGCTGCATCAATAATATTCTGAGCCACGAGATAACTTTGAGACGACGCCGCAGGGCCAATGCAAACTGCTTCATCAGCATAGCGCACGTGCATGGCATTGCGGTCAGCTTCAGAAAAAACTGCCACCGTCTTGATACCCATCTCCCTTGCGCTGCGCATGATCCGCAAGGCAATCTCCCCGCGGTTTGCGACCAGGATTTTCTTAATCATGTGTCCGAAGATAGTTTAAAAGTTCATTAGCTATCTTTCCTTACCTGGAAACCAGCCAAACGGTATACAAGCTTTGCACAATTATACTGTGTGAGTATCTGACCTTCCTGCGGCGCGATTTCCACGATGTCGAATCCAACCACATTCCTTTCAGCAAAAACTTTTTCAAGAAACCGGATTGTCTCATCCCAGTACAGTCCATTGGGTTCAGCAGTCCCCACACAAGGCATCACCGAAGGATCGAAGCCATCTGCATCAATCGTGAGATAGACATTTTTGCCCAGCGTTTTGATTGCCTCATCCATCCAGTTACTGTTTGATCTTACCTGATGTGCATAATAAGTATGAATGTTGTCAGCAGACTTTATCAGGTCGGACTCTTCCTTGCATTGCGCGCGAATGCCGATTTGTGTAAGCGGTACACCAACCTCATGCACGCGGGCCATCACAGAGGCATGAGAATAAATATTGTCATGATAGCTCTGGCGCAAATCACTGTGCGCATCAATTTGCAGCACATGAACATCCTCATATTTTTTTCTGAATGCCTTTACAAAACCAAAGCTTACCGTATGTTCTGCTCCCAGGGAGATCACATATTTTCCCTTATCGAGGTGTGCAGTTGTTACCTTTTCAATAAGTTCAATCGCATCGGCATCCACTTTATTCCTGAAATCAATAGGAGGCAACGTTGCGATTCCGCAGCGCTTGTATGTCTCCATGTCTAACATCTCATCATAAAATTCTACAAAGTGAGAAGCTTCGATAATAGCTCCCGGACCTCTGGCTGACCCCTGCAAATAGGAAGAAGTATGCTCATAAGGAACTTGTTGAATCACGAATTTTGATCCTTCATAATTGCACAATTCCGGTTCAGGAATGGCAAGAAAATTCTGTTCTGATGTCAAAGTTGTCATTGGGTAGTTTTTAAAAAAGTGTGGCGAAAGTAAAACTTTTAAGAATCATCCGGCTTTCAGGTTAGCATATCTGTTTGAATTATTATCAATTAGTTAGCTACGAATTGCAATTCCACCTTTTTATAGCTGATAATCTGCACATCTTCAAATTTGCACATCGACACATCTGCATTCTCTATCTTTGATTCATGATTGAAACCGCAACCGCCAACGTCCTTGTCCGAAAAATAGATGCCGGAAAAATTTCCTCTCACGAAGATTTTCTTGCCTGTGAAGAACCGCTCGAAATACAACTGGTATTCGGAAGTCAGGAGAACCGCATCAAAAAAAATATTTCGGTAACCATGCGCACGCCAGGCAATGATACGGAGCTTGCAGTGGGATTTCTATTTACCGAAGGAATCATTTCTTCACCCGGCGAATTGAAAAGCAATCCTGTTGCCAAGGAAAACAGCATGGTTGTTGAGCTACAGGAATCGGTCCAACCTGCTATTCAAAAACTGGAACGGAATTTTTATACCACCTCAAGTTGCGGCGTTTGTGGCAAGTCGTCCATTGATGCAATAAAAACAGTTACTATTTCAGCAAATGAAACTGATGAAATCCTGGTACCGGTGGAAACAATTTACAGTCTTCCATCTTTGCTTCGCAAGACCCAGGATATCTTCGAGCAGACAGGCGGACTCCATGCTTCAGCACTATTTGATCTTTCGGGTAATTTACTGCTGATGCGTGAAGATGTCGGGAGGCACAATGCACTCGACAAGCTGATCGGGGCATCTTTTTTAACTGGATCAATTCCGCTGAAAAACCGGATGTTATTATTAAGTGGAAGGGCGAGTTTTGAACTTATTCAAAAAGCCGTGATGGCCGGAATTAAACTGGTAGCTGCTGTTGGTGCGCCAAGTTCGCTCGCTGTTGAAATGGCGCAGGAATTTGACGTGACGCTTCTTGGTTTCCTTCGTGATAAACGCTTCAATATTTATTCAGGAGAGAAACGGATTGCGGTTGATAAGAAACTGAATTTTAAAAATAGTTTCCTTTAACCCTCTTCACCTCTCACCGTGGGTCGCCTTAGCATTAGAAGCCTGCGCAGTGAGACTGCTCGTGATATTCTCGAAGCTCATCGACCACTTGTGTTGGATAAAGTTACTCCTTATAAAATACTCTTCCTCTTCGCTTCCAAAATAAGTTCGATAATATTCCCACAGTTCGTCTCCTTAAGCATTTGCTCTGTGTATGAATTTATTGTATTCGACTTCAACCGAATTTCGCCTTCCATTTCCTTAGGTTTTCTTCCTACTTCGTATGATTTAAGTATAAGAATCCATTTTCTGTTATTTCTTATTTTTTCAAAACCACTTTGATTATATATTTTAGTCGTGTTCGAAATTTTATGGTTTTGATGATCAGGC
>JBDTTM010000207.1:0-7593 GCA_039930605.1 Bacteroidota bacterium | reverse complement strand
TTTTTTTCATCCCATTGTGTTTAGCAGCCATTCAACACATAGAACACATAGAACAGCCTTATTGGTTTTTACTATGTGCACTATGTGTTTAAGATTTTTTCATCCCATTGTGTTTAGCAGCCTTTCAACACATAGAACACATAGAACAGCCTTATTGGTTTTTACTATGTGCACTATGTGTTTAAGGATTTTATTACCCTGAATAACAAATCGCCCAATCAAAAATCAATCACGAGACTGACACGGATAAGATCAGAAACTTTTTCTTTCCGTGTTACATGTGTGAAACGCTTGATCAGGTCAATGCGGCCGAACTTCAGTATGTTTTCAATACCGACACCGCCTTCTACATAAGGTTTTTCGAGCGAGTTGAAGGTAGTTGGATCAACCATGATGTTGCGGTTATTATTGCCAACACGTCCAATTAATATTTTGCCTTCTACCACTTCACGCAATTTTAATTTCCGCAGCAACGGAAACCTGTCAAGTAAGAGCCCGCCGAAATGATGAACCACAGATGCAGCAGCAAATTCATCGCTTACGAATTCAAAATAATTCATCTGGTTATATAATCCACTGCTGTATGTGTAGGTTTCATTGCCTTTGTGTACTTCAAGTAATGGATATGGAATGGTGCCCCATATTTTTCCGGCTTCGAGTTCGTATCCGGTGTAACCGAAATTTCCCCAGTAAAGATTATCAGTAATGTTAAGGCGGAGCTTGTGATACAACAGGTCGCTTCCGAATACATCTTTTAATCCAGCAGTGTAAGTAATCTCGGTGATGGGGTAGGTGCTGCCAAGCGCAATGCGTGTAGATTTTCTGCCCACAGCACCCTTTCTTCCTGATTCGATAAAACGTTCTTTGTATGCATACCGCAGGGTGAGTGAAACCTCTGATGTGTTGATCGTAGTTTTTATTTCCCGGTGTGCAGCATTAGTATAATAATTAAAATTTTCGCCACTCAACGAATTGATATTCCTGTGGAATAAAGAGATGTTTGCATTTAACCCTTTCAGAATATATGATTCAATAAAAAATTTTTCCTGTTCAATGCCGCTGAAACGTGAGCTGGACATACGGCTCAACACACTTACCAATAAATTATCCGACTCAAATGAACTGAGCTGTTTGCCGAGCTGCTCCACATCCTTTTTATATGAAGCGCCAAAAGACGTTGCATTTTTATTGTCGAAGAAATATTCAAATCCTCCGCTGTATTTAAAAGTACTGTCTTTGGTGCCGTAAGCACAATAGCCCTTCAGCTGTATCGCTTTGCTGAACTTATTATTCGTCCTGCCACCCAGCTTGAAACGGCTACCTTCAAGCGTGTTGTAACTGTACAAAGAAAAAAGTTGTCCGATGTCAATGGGTCCTGCTTCGTAATAGCCCGTTGCAAGAAATGTGATTACATCCAGGTAGGTATTGAAGATGGGCATGTTTTCGAGCGTGTCCACCATGGAATATATTTTCTCTTCGGTGGCGCTTAGTGAATCGTGCCGCATCTGTTGCCAGTAAGACTCGTCTTTGCGGTTGGCGGAATCAAGTACGGTCACTTCTTCTCCATCAGCAAAAAAAGATTCCGGTTTTGGAGTGTCGAGCAGAAAATTCCTGTATGTATTCGTCTTGCGGGCGATGAAACCCATCGTTTCCTTTTTCTTACTTTCTCTAGGCGCAATATTCATCACCAGGATTTCTTTGCTGAGCATCCATTGTTTGTTCTCTACAAAATCATATTCATCAACCATGGCCAGGTCTTCGATGAAATTGAGGTTGGCATCATCAGCAATGCGCATGGAAATTTTCTTCACAGCAAAAGTGGTGTCATGAATCCACATCTCACCGGTAAAAGTAAGTTCCTGTTTTCTGCGGGGTTTGAACTTTAATTTGTAGCACCATTTCTCCTTGATATATGCGCTGTCCAGAAGGTAATATTTATAATAGGCCGCACCTACATCGCTGAGCGGACTTACAAATCCTTTTCCAACCAGGTACACGTAATTGTCGTACACGTTAATGTGCTGGTAGAAATCTCCGAGGTACTGGCTGACGGTATTATTTTCAATCCCTGAAATCTTGGATGCTTTCACTACTTCCCTGGTATGTTTTGGGTCTTTGGTAAAATAGATATCGCTGAGTGTTTCGGAGAGAAACACAGGAAGAAAAGGCATTTTATTTGTTGCGGAGCTGTCTATATTATCGAAGATAAAACGAAAGGGCTTAAACACCCGCTGTTTTTTAAATTTCTCTGTGATGTTATTGATGTCGAACTCCATTTTGTTGTAGGACTCATATTGATATGCATTCACAGAAGTGCGGTCATTATCTCCTCTGTGCCTGCGGACTTCGCGCATGATGATGTCTGCCGGGTTTTCGCCCGCCTTTACACTGACTTCCGGAAGATCAAACTTGTTTACGCGCAAGGCAAAATTGACTGTTTGTGTTTTTCCTTTCTGAACAGGCAGCGTTACCGGCAAATACCCCACGAAAGTGGCGCTGATACTATCAACCTTTTCCATGGTGCTGATGGAGTAATTGCCACTGATATCGCTGTTGGCCCCAATGGTAGTTCCTTTAAATAAAATCGCAGCAAATGGAATATCTTCATTGGTAAGCGGATCATACACCCGGCCGCTCACCTTTGTTTCCTGGGCATTTGCATTGAACAAACAAAGCAGTAAAAAGCAGGCAGACAGAAATCCGGTTCTGAAAATTCGTTGAAAACTAAATGGCATATCTTAGGAAAGGCAATCTGATAAAGCGTTTGCAAAGAAACGAGGTTTCATGGGTTGTTTTTCATGAAGAGGAAGAAAAATTTCACAATTTAATGCGGCCGGGTCTTGGAACGAAGGCTGTAGGTTAGCGAAATCCAATAGAAAATCAGAATAAAAAAATCAGTCTTTATTTGTTGTGTTAATTAAATCGGAATTAATATATTTTTTTCTAAAGAAAAATAAGATGGCAATTTGAATGGTGCCTGTCAAGTCTCCCAAACGCGCAAGCATCATACGAAGACCTGCCAGCAGTGAACAGTAAGTCCTTTGTTGCTGATGGCGAAATTGAATGCGTCTATTACAATATACCGATAACTTTTACGCGTAAAAATATCAACCCATGAAACCACTTGAATGGTGAGAATATACGCTTCGTCTTGCATATGAATTTTGTAAGGATTCATGATGCAATATGAAGACAGCTGCATGAACACAAAACCAATTAAATAGAATATATTTGGGGATCGATTAGGTATCTCCAAATAGGGTTACTTTAAAGCTTGACTATTTTAGCAGAATATTTTAATCCAACAGATGATATTATTACGAAATAAATACCTGGATTAAAAGCATTCATTTTTAAATTAAACGATGATTGTCTAATACTTGGAAAAAAATTCTCCGAATATATTTCTCGATTACTAATATCCATTAGTTTGATATTGCAAGTTTGATTATATGTTCGGAGGGGGACTTTAATTGTTGTATAAATAAGTACTGGATTTGGGGAGATCGTTAAATCTTCTTCAGGCGACCAGGAAAAATTTTCATCAAGTCCTGTATTTGTACATCCCGAATAAGTACATCCTAAACTATCGACTTTAATTAGCCATGCGTCCTGAGTTCCCGATGCGCCCGGACTGGTTTGTCCGGCTAATAAGTAACCTCCATCACTGGATCGAATCATATCCCAAATATATCTACCAGTATTCGAAGTTTGTAATAAGGTATCATATGAATACGTAAAACTCCATAAACTATCTCCGAATGAATCACATTTATACAAAAGTCCAAATGTTCTATTGGGATTGGTTAATTGAGTAAATCCACAAATCGCTAAGTCACCATTACTAAGTTCAATTAATTTATTAAACTCGGAATATTCAGAAAACCCATAATTACGACTAAATATTATGCTTCCTAAACTGTCTATTTTTAATATCCATCCGTATGTTGTTCCGAGTGCAACACCCTGGGAACCGCTAATCAGAAAATTGTGATCATTAGAATTAGTTATCCATTCTCCGTAATCAAACATCCCTGCTGTTCCATAGGTTTGTTCCCAAATTTCGTTACCTAGGCTATCTGTCTTAATTAATAAAATATCTCTTTCATAAATATTTAGTCCAGATGTCCATAAGAGAACAAAATAATCACCATTTTCTAACTCTAAAACACAGGTAGCAACATTGAACTTTGAAGAATCACCGTACGACTTATTCCAAAGTATGTTCCCTGAACTATCAGTCTTAATTACATAACCATAGGTTGGCAATTGATTATTAGAGGCTCCAGTCCATCCGCATAAAATATAGCCGCCATCCTTCGTTATACACGTCTTGCGATGCGTAGTCTTCGTTAAACCAGATGAATATTTTTTAGACCATAAACTATCGCAATTTCTATTCAACTTCATTAAATAGAATCGTGTTGTATCGTCAGCATAACTTGATAAGCTGCAACCCAAAATAAAATTGCTATCTAAAGAAAAAGCTAATGTCCCTGGAGTTGGGAACCACAAAGAGTCATAAAATGCCTTATAGGTAATAACATCACCAGAATAATTTGTTTTACATAGGGATAATCGTGTATCACCATTATTAAAATTCCATGATTGATATACGCCTAAGTAACCAGCTGAAGGGATTTCAATAATAGGGCCAAATCCTTCCGTCCTATTTGTTGAATCAACGGAAGGTAAATAATAAGTCCTATTAAAATAGGTTTGTGAAAAGCTATTAATAGTACCTAGTAAAAGAGTTAAATTAATGAAATAAGAAATTGGTTTCAAGATGAGAATAATTGATGCCCTGAAAATATCAGGGCATCAATTAAAAATTTATTTGATCACTGACATTATATTGGTTTTAACACGAGTTTGATTTTTATTAATAATACTATAATAATAAATTCCTGAAACTAGCTTAGTTCCATTTAGTTCAAATTTACTATCTTTTTGGTTAATCTCAAAACTCTGTATAATCTGCCCCGTTGTATTTTCAACAAGAAGATGGCTATTTTGGAAATCATCGAATCCTTGGACTTCAATTATTGTAATATCACTAAACGGATTCGGATGGTTCATCAAAATTAATTCACCTTCATTCATTTAGATAACTTGCATCCAAATTCACTGCTGTCGTGTCTTCTCTAAGGCTTTATGTAAGAGAGACCCGACAGGAAATCATATTTTAAAAATAACCCACCTCTTGTTGAATTAATCCAAGCGGAGTATGATCATAAAATTTTATCGCATTTACAGAACATAATAGAGGGTCCCCGAACGGAAATACTGATGGAAGTAAGGAACCTGAACGGGGGCAAAATAAGTCACAAGTCGCAAGTCACAATGCACGATGCAGAGCCGGAATTAATGTAGAAGATTTTAACTTTGGATTCGCTAAGGGCTTCTAAAAACTTAGCCTCACAAAAAAAGGCGCCTCATTAGCGCCTTTCTTATTAAATATAAATAAACCTTATTGTACAATCAGTTTCTGTTTGCTGCTGAATGTTTTCGCAACAGCATTGATCACATAAACTCCTTTTGAATAGTTTTTCAAATTGAGATGTAAAACCTTTGTCTGTGAAGCGTTCCAATTGATGGTTTCAATTGTGCGTCCGGAGATATCTGTTATCGTAACAGCGATTTCGGTTTCTTTAATTCCGTTTTCCAGTTTGATGGAAGCTGAAGACGATGCAGGATTCGGATATACAGACACTGCATTTTGTAATGCATCCAAGTCATTCACGCCAACACCAAGTCCAAGCGCTTTTGAAATCCGCGGACAGGCATAACCCATGATGGTATCGATGTATGCCATTCCTTTAGCCATGCTCATATCAGGATTGGTAAGCTTTGCATTCTGGTAGATTGAAGTTCCTGCGGCTGATCCCAAATTGTATGCAATTGCATAGTTCACTGTAGTGGTAGAATCAAACCATTCCCATGGTCCGGCTTGTGCCTGTGAAATAGACATGTAGAAAGGGAAAAGTCCGTCATAGCCGTCATTGATTAAATCAGCACGAGTTGTAAATGCATCATTGTAAGGGAATGAATTAAAGTCATCATTGTTGCCAAGTTCAGTTGCTTTCCTGATAGCTGTATGACTTCCTGAAACGTCTACCACCGGATCTCCCGTAGTCGGAACGATTACAGTTCCTTCCCCATAAGGAGCGAAGGGATCACCTACCACGTGGAAGGCAAGCATTGGTGCATCGCCTGCATCAACCCATGAACTGTCGCCCATTGCACCGCCGAGGTTGAACATCATTGCCACATTACCGCTGTAGCCGGGATTGTTGTTCGAATTGTTGTAAGCCGGAACTCCGCCATTGCCGTCAAAATCTCCCCAGAGGAAAGAAAGCCAATAGGAAGCGTTCTGTACAAAACCATAAGTAGTGTCTGTACTGGAAGCAAAAAACTTTGGCTTCCAGACTTCCAGTGTATCATGAATAGTTGTTGATGCAAAAGCGATATAGCCACCTGAACCCTGACCGCCTAAAATGATTTTAGAGGTGTCGATGCCAAATGAGTTTCCGTTCGTTACAAAATCTTTTTTGAAATAACGCACACAAGCCCTTACATCCTGCAAAGCGCGACCTACTGCCTGCAGCAAGGTACCGGTGCGGATATCCTGCCCTGCAGCACCTGTTGCAGAAGGGTTCCAGCCGGTACGGTAATCAACACTTGCAACTACATAACCCCTGCGGGCAAACCTTCTGCACATTTCAGCGGTTGCACTGTCGCGGAGGTTTCCGGTTGGTGTCTGGTTGATGATGGCCGGAAGAAAACTGCCGGTATGAATCATCAATACCAGGGGGCGGTTTGTTTCCACATCGCCCGATGGTTTGTAGAGGTCAAAAATCAATGGTTGTAACGTAGGCACTCCGGTAAGGAATGAGTAGTTGGATCCGTACACAATGTTTTGTGTGGAATCGACAGAAGTAAAAACTTCTGTAACATAGCGCTGCCCGTAACTGTTTGCAGAAATCAAAAGTGCGGCACATGCTGTAATCGTTTGTAGAATTTTTTTCATTTAGGTGAGTTTGGTCGAAGTCTGGCTTCGGTGAGGTTAAACTGAATTGAGTAAACAAAGTAAGGTATTTAACAGGCACGGGGCAAGGGGAAAAAATTAAATATTCTGGTAAAATAATTCCCAGCGGGAATACATTTTAACACATAGGTGACATAGGAAATTACAAATAAAAAACGTATGTGCTTATGTGTTCTAGTGTTTAACGGTTTTTTCAGTTCGCTGTGTTGAGCAGCCTTTAACCACATAGAACACATAGAACAGCCATATTTGATTTTCTATGTGTTTAAGATTTTTTTCATCCTCTGTGTTTAGCGGCCTTTAACCACATAGTTCACATAGAACAGCCTTATTTGTTTTTCTATGTGTACTATGTGTTTAAGATTTTTTTCATCCTCTGTGTTTAGCGGCCTTTAACCACATAGTTCACATAGAACAGCCTTATTTGATTTTCTATGTGCCCTATGTGTTTAAGATTTTTTTCATCCCATTGTGTTTAGCGGCCTTTAACCACATAGTTCACATAGATTTTCCTAGTTCGTCAGATCAACCGTTATGCTCACATA
>JBDTTM010000206.1:0-7648 GCA_039930605.1 Bacteroidota bacterium | reverse complement strand
TTTTGCTGAATAATTTTCCGCCCCGGCGCACCCGGCTATGAAAACCGGGGGCCTGGACAGTTCCAAATTATTGCACTAAAACCAATTCTTGCATTTCATTATAATTCTCATAATTCGATGTAATCACTTTGTCGCCTGGCTTCAATCCATCCAGCACTTCATAGTAGTCAGGATTTTGTCGGCCCAGACGAATGTCAACGCGATATGCTTTTGTGGAGCCTTCATTTACTTTGAAAATCCAGTTGCCTCCTGTCTGCTGGTAAAATCCGCCTCTCGGCAATAGCAGCGCAGTAGTTTCCTCACTCAAAGCCAGCCGCAATTGCAACGTTTGTCCCCTGCGCATTCCTTTGGGAACATTTTTTTCAAATTGCATATCAACCTGGAAGCGGCCATTGTTGACCTGTGTATAAACTTTTTTAATGAGGAGCGAAAAAGTGTTGTCCCCCATTATCACTTCAGCTTTCAGACCGATGTAAATCCGTGAAATATAATGTTCGTCAATATCTGCGCGCACCTTGAAACCGCCAACCACATCCAGTTGTCCAAGACGTTCACCTTTATTCTTTGATTGTCCGACTTCTGCATCAAGCGAAGTAAGTTGACCGTCCACAGGCGCACGCACGATGAGGTCACCGACTTTCCTTTTCATCAATTCAAGCGCCCCTTGCATCCTTTTGTAAGACTCATTCATCTGCGTGAGTTGCTGTTTGGTGGAAATGGAATCCTGCATCAGTGTTTGCTCAGAGAGATTTTTCCTTTTTACCTGGAATTTATATGCATTCTCGGAAGCAAGAAAATCCTGCATCGGGATAAATTTTTCGTCATACAATTTTTTGTTCAGATCGAAGACGCGCTTTGCTTCTGTAAGTGCGTTGTCAACTTCCGCCATCATATTCAACTGGTCGATGGTATGCTGGTGCGCCTGGTTGCGGGTGTTTTGCATTTCTGTCAGTACCTGGAATACAGCAGTCTCGCGATTGGATAAATCCAGTTCAAGATCAGTGTTCACGAGCTTTAAAATGGGATCTTCCTTTTTCATCATGGCACCGTCTTCAACAAGGACTTCATCTACGCGACCGCCTTCCATGGCATCGAGGTAAATTGTTGTTTGGGGAAGTACGATTCCATTCACAGGAATAAATTCTGTGAAAGCACCTTTCTTAATTTCACTGATAGTAATTCTTTGCAACTCCACGTTCAGACGCGATTTGCCGGAGCCCAATAAAATGCTGCCAACTACAAGGACAATAATCCCCACAGCCACGCTCCAGGTCACAACCCTTTTAGTTGACCACTTCTTTTTATTAACTATTCTGTCCATCCTTGAGTTTGAGTGAGGAAAACATTGGTTCAAATCATCTGTTAAAATTATACCAGAAACCGATAGCTTTGAAATTCACTTATATATGAAATTCGCAATAGATAAAGTGTACGGTTTTGATACACATGGTGTGCGCTATTGATACATCCAGTATATTTTTTTTGCCACGAATTTCACTAATTATCACTAATTAAGAATCGTCATAAATTTTTCCTGGCGACATAAGTGCAGATATTTGGAATTAATTTTTTGGGCTTCGTGTTAATTCGTGAAATTAGTGGCCGCTTTCATTCCCTATGTCACTCAAAAAATCTTCTGTCCTAATTATAGACGATGACACCGACGTGTTGACGGCCGTAAAGTTGCTGCTCAAAACGGAAGTCGCTGAAGTGGTGACGGAAAAAAGTCCGCAAAATATTTTAGCACTCGTTGGCAAACAATCTTTCGACCTCATTTTACTTGACATGAACTTTTCTGCATCTGTGAATACAGGCAATGAAGGTTTGTACTGGCTGAAGAGGATCAAAGAAATCAGGCCCGCTACGGCAGTGATCATGATAACAGCGTATGGTGATATTGACCTCGCTGTGAAATCACTGAAGGAAGGCGCTTTTGATTTTGTGTTGAAACCGTGGCAAAATGAAAAACTGCTTATGACATTGAACGATGCCTTAAAGAGTAAGAAGGACGCAAGTCAAAAATCAGGCAAAGAAATTGAAAATGTAAACACGGGAATGGATGAACTAACTGCGCAATCGTCAGTAATGGAAGGAATCTTTCACAAGATTTTGAAAGTGGCTCCAACGGATGCAAACATTTTATTAGTCGGAGAAAACGGAACCGGGAAGGATTTGATTGCAAAAGCCCTTCATCGTCATTCTATGCGTGCAGACAAACCCTTTGTGAAAGTTGATGTAGGTGCGCTGACGGAAACACTTTTTGAATCCGAATTATTCGGTCATAAGAAAGGAGCGTTTACAGATGCAAGGGATGACCGGGCAGGAAGATTTGAAGCAGCAACAGGCGGTACACTTTTCCTGGATGAAATCGGGAATATATCATTGATGCAGCAGGCAAAGCTCCTCACCGTTTTGCAAAACAGGCAGGTGACAAGGCTTGGAACGAACCAGGCAATTCCTGTCGACATCCGGTTGATATGCGCAACGAATGTTCCGATGAGCGAATTAGCCAATGAAAACCGTTTCAGGAAAGATTTGGTTTACCGTATCAATACAATTGAGATTGAAGTTCCACCATTGCGAAAGCGAGAAGACGACATTATTCCTTTGGCTGAGCATTTCCTGAGTGAGTACGCAGAAAGATATTTCAGGAATGCCATGCAGCTTGATAAGGAAGCAAAGGATAAGCTAAAGAGCTATCACTATCCCGGGAACATACGCGAACTCCGCTACATTATTGAGCGAGCAGTGATTATGTCCGAAGGAAGTATTTTGAAGGCTGATGACTTGATCTTTTCGCCGATCGAATCAGCAGGAGAACTTCAAACGGAGGCAGGAGATTTTAAATTGAGTACGGTGGAGAAGAACACCATTCTCCGCGCCATTGAAAAAAATAACGGCAACATCACCAAAGCTGCCAGGGAACTCGGACTTACGCGCACAGCTTTATACAGGCGCATCAGCAAATATGACATATAAGAATTTAGGAAGAGGGATCCTGCTGCGCGTGATCATTTTATTCGCATCACTCGTGACTGCCTCATGGTTATTGGTGAATGCAAATTATATTTTTTTTGCGTTTACCGTTTGCATCGTTGCTTTTCTGACATACGATCTTTATCGTTTCAACAAGAAGGCAAAGGAAGAAATTGAGCAGTTTGTGGAATCGGTACATTACAGGGATTTCTCGCGTTACTTTGATATGAAGCACGCACCTGTGGAGTTGAAACCATTTCGCAAGGGATTCAATGAAATAAATTCCACATTTAAAGTTATCATCCGTGAAAAGGAAACGCAGCATCAGTATCTCCAGAAAATCCTGGAACTCATTGATACTGGAATTATCTGTTACGAGGAAGCGCAGGGAGAAATTATATGGATGAATGAGTCGCTGAAGAACATGTTGGGAATTCCATATCTGAAAACAATTGAATCTTTGAGAAAGCGGAATGAAGAGCTGCTCGAAACAGTTCTTTCACTGAAGCCGGGGAAAAATAAAGTCGTCCCGATTAAAAAAGAGCTCAACGAAATAAAAGTATTGTTGTCATCAACCATTTTTCAGACGGATGGAAAAATCCACAAGCTCGTTGCTTTCCAGAATGTGAATGAGGCGCTGGATGAAAATGAAGCCCGCGCCTGGCATAAATTATTGAGTGTGATGACGCATGAGATCATGAATTCTGTTGCACCGATTTCTTCGCTTGCTGAAACATTGAAAAACCGGTTGCAGGATTCCAAAACCTCCACGGGTCTTGATAATGAAACATCCCTGGAAGATATTGAGTTGGGCATTGACACCATCAAGCACCGCAGTGAAAGTTTGATGCGATTCGCACACACCTACAGGAACCTGAACAAAACCACCACTCCTCATTTGCAAAAAGTTTTCGTGCGTGATTTATTCGAAAGGCTTCATCTCCTGATGCATCCCTTATTTGAGCAAAAGAAAATTGAGCTCGAAGTTATTCTGAAAGATCCCGGCATTGCATTCATGGCTGACGCAAGCTTAATTGAACAACTCCTGATCAACCTGCTCACCAATGCGATGAACGCAGTGAAGGAAGCAGCTGATCCACGCATCACATTATCAGGGTTAGAAATGAACAACGGAAAAATCGTGATCAAGGTCGGTGACAACGGTGTAGGTATTTCCGCGCAAAACCTCGACAAAATTTTCATCCCGTTTTTCAGTACTACCAATGGCAGCGGGATTGGCCTAAGCTTGTGCAAGCAGATCGTGATGGTTCACAATGGAAATATACAGGTTCAGAGTGTGGAAGGTAAAGGGACAACGATAGGGTTGGTTTTTTAGTGAGGAATTTAGAGTTATGGAATTTTTTTTTAAATTGGAAAATATTCGGAATGTACTTTGGAAAAGATCAAAGTTAATTCATGCTTACTGAAATATTTTGGTGCCTAATAGACAAAATACAATGCGACTAATAACATGGAACTGCAATATGGCCTTCAGGAAGAAAGCAGCATACATCCTGACTTTTCAGCCGGACATTGTTATTGTGCCTGAATGCGAACATCCTGACAAATTAAAATTCAAAGTTGGGACACGAATACCAAATGACATTTTTTGGTTTGGGGACAACTTGAATAAGGGACTCGGCGTTTTTTCATACAGCGACTATAAATTTACACTTCACCACAAACACAATGCTGACTTCAAAACAATTTTACCGCTTGCTGTCTCTAACAGAAAACAAAAATTTAATCTGTTTGCAATCTGGGCTAACAATCCGAAAGACCCAGACGGTAGTTACGTAACACAAATCTGGAAAGCCATTCACTATTATGATAAGTTGCTGAAGGGTAAGCAGACGATACTGGCGGGCGACTTTAATAGCAACACAATCTGGGACAGGCCGCGTCGCGAAGGAAATCACACAAGGGTCGTAGAAAAATTGCAGGCAAAAAATATTCATAGCACCTATCATAAGTTTTTCAAGCAGGAGCAAGGAAGGGAAACCCATCCAACTTTGTTTATGTACCGGCACCAGAACAAGCCATATCATCTTGACTATTGCTTTGCATCGGCAGACATTGCAGATAAAGTGACTGACGTGCAAGTCGGACCTTATGAAAATTGGAAGGCGCATAGCGACCACTCGCCCTTAATGGTAACATTTGATTTATGACAGAGAACATTGTTCGGAAACCCAGTACTTTATATTGTTACTGCAACTGATGAGAACGGGGAGTTTAGGGCAGAAAAAGTTTGGAAGAAAAGAAGCAAGTTGATATCCTTACACGCTGATTAATGTTATCTACCCGGAACCAATCCACTCTCATCTTTTCTTCCTTCGGACTTATCTAATTATTGATATCCTATCGCTCCAGGCTTCGAGATACTGAAATCGCGGAAGCCGATGTCGCTTGTTTTATCCGGATCATATTTGAAAATCGAATTTCCATTGCCGGGGATTACAGGATAAAATGCAAAGGAGAACTGGAAGATGCCGAAAACGAGAAACTCATTTTTGACAAGGACTCCCAATCCAAACTGCGAATAGAGATGACTGTTTTTGAAACCGGCCCGTTGGTTGCCGAGCATTGCCATGGAATAAATAAAGTAGGGTCCGAAATGAAATCCTAATATATTCCATGGTGCATAGCATTGTGTTTGAAGTTTCAGCAATAGCTTATGCGTGCCTTCCAATCCATAACTGTCGAACCCTTTGATACCGGCATCGCCATTGATGCTTAGGTTATCTCCCGGAAAACGGTTGATGCCGAATGTTGCTTGCGGGTAGATGAACTGGCGGAATTTCCATTTTCCAATTTCAATGAGATCGGTGAAATAATTTGCACTAAGGATAACTGCGCCCTGTTCGAAATGTGTGCCGTGAATAAAACTACCATATTCCAGGCTTGTACTTAAGTAACCCTTAGAAAAATAATTTCCTTTCGAAAATTTAATACCTAGATAGATACGCGATGTAAAGCCCTGCTGGTAACCGCCAACCAGGCCGTATGTTTTTCCAATGGGTACATCTTCAGTAACACCAAAATTAAAAACATATTGATCCTTTACATATTTCCTGGTGGAGATGCCAATTCCGCCGAGGTAAAAAAACTGATCGGCATACACATGCAGCGTATCAATGAATTCATTAGGCTTTTCAACGAAGTGAGTCTGAATGAAACGGGTGGTAAGAATTAAATTGGTTGTACGGCTGTCCTCTGAATTGCCTCTGAATAATTGCCATGATTTACCGGCCCAATAATCCTGTGTAACGAATTTGAAACGTTGCAGCACCCGCGAGGAATCCGGAAGTTTGATTGAATCCTGATGAAGCTGCTCGGTGAGGAAAACACCTGAGGCCCATTTTGCAAAAGGCGAGAAGAAAGGACGGTCAACATTAATGCTTTTTATTGTGTTTCGGTTTACATCAGAGGTATAAAGAATGGCAGCATTGATATAGGTGTTATTGATGTTGGGAATTGCATAAAAAGTTTTAAAGGCATTTTTTCCGATTGAGTTGTTAAGCAAAAAATCATTTAGAAACTGGTGGCCGGTACCAAGAAAATTATTTTCTGTTAACTTGATTTCGAATGCGGAAGTGGAAATGGCAACGGCAGGAATAATGCTCCACTCATCCAATACGCGGATGAGGATATCCACCGAATCTGAATTTGTGCCGACGGCTGATTGTTTGAAAACAACTTCGTGCACATATTTTTGAGTGCGGATCAAACGCTCAGACTCCTTTACAAGCAACGAATCGAAAGGTTGGTTTTTATGGAAGAGTAACAGATTTTTGACTGTTACCGACAGGGTTTTTTTGTGTAGAAAATTTCCTGCACGGTAAAGAAAATTTTGCCTAACGAAGACAGTATCCTCCAAATTAAACCCGAACGGGTCGAGGACATCAACAGAGATGCTCCTGATAATTTTTCCCTCAAAGTAACTGTAGGGCTTTGGCTTTACTTTTTTATTTCGCTTTTTATTCGCAGGTGCCGATTCCGTTTTGGTCGGTTTGAAAAATATCCGGTATAAAAAATTTGTTGTTTTTCTTTTTTTGGAATACGCTTCTATATCCCGGTAAATTTTTGCAGAGTCCTGTTTGACGGACGTATTTTGAGCAACGACAAATGCTTGATTGCAGCAAAGAAAAAAAAGAAGATAAAGTATTTTTCTGCACATTTTAAGGCATCTGTATGAAGCCACAAATATACGAAGACGCAAAGTTTAAATCTTGCTATTCTTTTATGTAGGAGCGAAAAAGCGACCCGTTTACTAAAATGTTTAGACCATTAAAACATTCAACCGCTAAATAATCCAGAAATATTTTCGGGTTTTGATCAAAGCTAATTATTTCATTTATTTTTATCTTCCTTATCTTCCTTATCTTTCTCTGCTTCCTTTTTTAGCCGCGCTGCTTCCTTTTCTTTCTTGGTGAAATATCCCTTCAACAGAAAATTGTTTGAAGCTGCTTTCATGTTTTCATCTAATCCTTTGGTGCTTTTCTTAAGGTTTACAATGGTTTGATTTAAATTTTCCGCAATAGTTGAATCTTCAATAAGTCGCCCGAGCGTACCATTTCCATGATTTATTTTATACATCACCTCGGCCATCTGATTGGAAATAATTTCTGCATTTCCCGCAGTTACCTGCAGGCTGGCCATAATTGCGTCT
>JBDTTM010000205.1:0-7654 GCA_039930605.1 Bacteroidota bacterium | reverse complement strand
TATTTTTTCTTGAACTGATCTCCCATACCTTTATAAAGCTGGAGCAAATCACCGGAGGTAATTCTTCCGCCATAAGGAGGGTTGAGCAAAATGGTTCCGGGAATATCTTCCGGAGAATAACTTTCATACGACATTTGTTTGAAAGTAATATAATCCAACACTTTTGCCGCGGCTGCATTTTCTTTAGAGTGCTGAATCATCATGGTGTGAATATCCACGCCTGTAATTGAAAAATCAATCTCACTTTTTTGCGCAGAGATCGCCTCCTGCTTCACTTCATCCCACAACTTTGCATCAAAGTCTTTCCAGCGTTGAAAGCCAAACTCTTTTCTCAGCATACCCGGTGCTATGTTCAATGCCATCATTGCGGCTTCAATTAAAATGGTTCCGCTGCCACACATAAAATCCAGAAATGGCGATTGCCTGTCCCAACCACTCAGCAATATCAAGCCCGCAGCGAGCGCCTCATTGATCGGTGCATCACCTGTTTGCATTCTGTAACCACGTTTGTGCAAAGAATCTCCGGAACTGTCGAGCGAAACCTCGGCATCTTCCCCATTTATATGCAAATGAATACGCAAGGAAGGCCGCACCAGGTCCACGTTTGGACGCGTACCAACCTTATCACGGAACTGATCTACGATGGCATCTTTTGTTTTCAGCGCGACATAAAGTGAATGTGTCATCACAGACTTATTCACCACAGCATCTACAGCAAGTGTCCCGTCAACATTCATGTACTGACTCCAGTCGATTTTTTTGATCTCATCGTACAACTGCTGTTCATTAGCAACACGAAATTTCTTAACTGGCTTTAACACTCGCAAAGCTACACGGCTCATAAGATTGATCCTGTACATCATCCGCTGATCACCTTCTACGGTAACGACACGAATTCCCTTTTCCATCTTTTGAATTCCAATGGCTTTCAGTTCATCCATGAGCACGTCTTCCAGTCCAAAAGAAGTTTTAACAACAAGTCTTAGTTTTTCCATATAAATTTTATCTCTTCCAATAGTGAATGAAGGATGCGAATAACAGAATTGCGAATTTTATATCGCTCCTGTAATTTAGTTTCAATTTATGTTTAGTTGCCTTTTGTCAGCCATCCTTTTCGAATAAAGAATATCACCAAACCTATTACAATCAAAATCATGATTGCGTTGACTGTAATGTATCCATATGGAGAATAGAGTTCCGGCATGTTGAGTGGAAGGTCTTCACCTGTTTTCGGGTTGGTATGAGCAAAGTTCATCCCGTATAACCCAACGATAAAAGTAAGCGGAATAAAGATGGTTGATATAATGGTAAGCACCTTCATCACCTGGTTCATCTTGTTGCTCACGCTACTCATGTACACATCCATCAACGACGCCGTTACCTCTTTGTAACTTTCAACCAGGTCCAATACATGCACGCAGTGGTCGTACGAATCACGAAAGAATATTTTTGTCGAATCGGTAATCAACAGAAATCCTGTTCGAAGAATGTCATTTACTTTATCGCGTTCACTCCATATAGCCCTGCGCAACAGGATAAGGTCGCGTTTGGTTTGCAATACGCTATTGAGTAATTCTCGTGTTGGATTGTCAATCAATGTATCCTGTAACTCATCCAGGCGGTCGCTGATTCTTTCAATGATGGGGAAAAAATTATCCAGCACAGCGTCCATCAATGCATAAGCAAGGTAGTCAGTGCCCGAGTTCCTGGCATTTCCCTTTCCCAGCCGAATACGGTCGCGAACCGGATCAAGCAAATCTTCATATTTATCCTGGATTGAAATGATAAAATTTTTTCCGAGGAATAAACTTAACTGGTCATTGATGATGATTCCATTCTCCTCTTTAAGACACCTGGAGACAAAAAACAAATGCCCCTGGTATTCCTCCACTTTGGCACGCTGGTAAACATTAAACACGTCTTCCATCTGAAGCCGGTGAATGCCAAAACAATCGGCCACCTGTTCAAAGAATATTTTGTCACCGAAGCCCCTGATATCTATCCAATGATTTTTATTTGGGAAATTTTCAAGCTGCGATTTGATTGCTTCTACACCTGAAACTTCCTTCTCTTCAAATGAACCGGAGTCGTAGGAAAATATTTTTACCTTCGGCTTCAGTGCACCATCCGGAACAACAAAAGCCCCCGGGGCAGTTCCAGGGGGAGCACGAAATGATTTTTTCCTTCGCGGGGAAGTGATTTTCTTCTTCAATACATCTTCTACTCCGGTCGTTTCTGTCATAATCCAGTTTTGTAGTTCGTTGCAAATGTAACAACGCTATAGTGAGAATAGCGAATACCTGCGAATTTTCGAGTAACGAATCATGGCCATTCTGATCATTTCCTTTTCTCTTAGGTTTAAATCTGAGGAATAATATGTTAGTTACTGAATGATCTGGGGTTACCTTTGCCTCCGTATGAATACCGGGGAAAAAGAATGGTTTGAGAGTTGGTTTGATTCACCTTATTATCATATTCTATATAAGGATCGGGACGAAAAGGAAGCGCAGCTTTTCCTTGACAAACTTATTTCTTTCCTACATCCAAACCCAGGTGCTAAAATTCTCGATGTTGCATGTGGAAAAGGAAGACATTCCGTTCACCTCAATAAGAAAGGTTTCAGGGTAAGCGGGTTTGACCTATCCAGAGAAAGCATTGATCATAATAAAAGGTCTGAAACCGAAACGCTTTCATTTTCTGTGCATGACATGCGGAATTTGTTTCGCAAAAATGAATTCAATATTGTATTCAATCTTTTCAGCAGCTTCGGTTATTTTGAAAACCATGAAGACAATGTAAAAGTCATTCACGCAAATGCAGAAGCACTTGTGAATGGTGGCGCATTGGTGATCGATTACATGAACTCAAAAAAAATATCGCAAAACCTGGTCAAAGAAGACGTGAAGGAATGCCGCGGAATAAAGTTCCTCCAGAAAAGAAAAATTGATGGCGGCAAAATCATCAAGCAAATTTCATTCTCCTGTGAAAAGAAAGATTACGCTTTCGAAGAACGGCTTCAATTATATTCACTGAAGGATTTTGAAAAAATGTTTGAACTTCACCAACTTTCCATCAAAAACATATTCGGTGATTATTTATTGAACCCGTTTGATGAAACGAATTCTGACAGGCTGATATTGATAGCAGAGAAGATCTGAACGAAGTACAGAAGATCTCAACGAAGTACGAATGGGAATACGAATATATGAATTACAAAAAACGTACAACTAAATGCCGGCTTACTACTACGCCATTTTATTTTTAACAGTTTTCCTGAGCGGGACGGCAATTTTTTTATTCAAAAAACTAAGTCAGAAGTTTTTGAAAATGCTACTGTCTTTCAGCGGTGCCTACTTGTTCGGGCTTTGTGTACTTCATTTAATTCCTGAAGTTTACGCTTCTTCAATAAAATGGATTGGCGCCTTTGTTCTCATTGGTTTCCTGCTACAGATTATCCTGGAAGTTCTTTCACAGGGAATTGAGCACGGACATATACACGTACATAATACGCATGCCCATGCCTTTCCATCAGCGATGATGATTGGGTTATGTGTGCATAGCTTCCTGGAAGGAATGCCGCTAGTACAAACGTTTGCGGATGAATCCACACAAAAGTCGCTGCTTTTCGGAATTACACTTCACCATATTCCTGTCGCACTGGCGCTGATGAGCATGTTGCTTCAATCGAACATTTCAAAAAATGCGGCCATCATTTACCTGCTGCTTTTTGCATTGATGGCACCATTGGGCGCATTCACAAGCCAGCTGATCAGCGACAGCACGATGAAAGAACTTTCAGGATTCTTCGACTGCATCATGGCTGTTGTGATTGGTATTTTCCTGCACATTTCCACCACAATCCTTTTTGAAAATGACAAGGATCACCGTTTCAATTACTTCAAGCTGATTATTATTTTGCTTGGAGCAGGGTTTGCATTTTTAAGTATTTGAAATACTCAAACGAAAAATTAATTCTCAACCAGCAATTTTAAAGTTTCTGCTTTTGAATTGGAACTGATATCAAGGAAATAAATTCCACTGTGAAGGAGCGGTAATTTGAGCAGGAATTTATTTTCCCCCTTTAAGACAGGCTTTATGAATGAATAAACGACTGCGCCCAATGCATCACGTATCTGCAGGTTGACATCTTCCTCATTTGAACTTTCGAGGCTAAGCGTCACATCTCTGTCTTTTGTGACTGGGTTTGGCGAAATAGAAGTTGTAACCTGGTGTTCAAAATTAATTTCCTCGGTTTGAGAATATGAATACAATCCGTCAAAGTCAGTTTGCTTGAGCCGGTAATAGGAAACACCATTGAATGGATTTGGGTCAGCAGCATCATAGTATGAAGAATGGTTGCTGTTTCCTGCTCCATTCATAGCAAGGACTTTTTCAAATCTCATATTCGGACTTGCCTTTTCAATTGTAAAATAATCGTTGTTGACCTCAGCAGCTGTCTCCCATGTTAGCAGCACTTTACTTCCATCAGCTCTTGCCTGGAAAAAAATTAACTGTATAGGAAGAGAAGAAACACCACACATTATATTGGTAAGACTTTTAAAACTGTGGCCGGATGCGATTCCTCCCAGAAATGGATTTACATTCACTATCGAGCAGGTGATATTTATCAATCTCATGTCTGCATGTCCATCGGCAATTCCACCTTTAAACGGATTTACATTAATGGGCACACACGTTACATTTTGCAGAGATGCAAACGCATGTCCATCGGCAACACCGCCAAGGAATGGATTTACATTGATCGGAACACAGGTCACATTTTGAACAGAAGCCATCGCGTGTCCATCTGCAGTCCCGCCAAGAAACGGATTTGCATTAATTGGAACACAGATTACGTTTGTCAAATTCAAATCAGTATGTCCGTCACCTGAACCACCGAGGAAAGGATTCGCATTTACGACTGTGCAGGTAATATTTATCAGCGATAAATCTGAATGACCATCTCCGTTTCCACCAAGAAAAGGATTTGCATTGATAGGAGTACAAGTAATATTGGTAATATTTAAATCAGCATGGCCATCGCCTGTTCCTCCGAGAAAAGGATTGGCATTCACGGTGACACATGAAATATTTGTAATACTCAAACCGGATGTACCCTGCCCTGCCCCGCCTAAGTACGGATTGGCATTTACAACAGTACATGTCACGTTTACTTTCCGGTTATAGGCAGCACCTGCCCCGTTTCCGCCAACGAATGGATTGGCGTTGATCACTACGCAAACGACATTGCTGATCCTGACATTTCCATGCCCATCTGCCGTTCCGCCACTGAACTGTCCGAACACCGGATGTAAGTCAGTAAGCAGAAACAGCAACCAAAAAAAACTTACGGGTCTTTTCAGCATCATGATTCTTCTTCGAAAAATATTACCTGCCTCCTCTTCCGCCTGTCCTTCTTACACGGGTTGTATTTTCCGCATTGCTATTTACGTAAGTTCTGTCTGAGACCTGAACTTTTGCTGCAGCGTATTCCCAATTGCCACCTCTCACAATTGATAAGGTGACACCTCCCCAATTTGTTGCGTTTGCATTTCCACTTGCATCCAAACCACCATCACCCAGAACGCCGGTAAAAGTTGGCACAGAAACCCGCGCAGCTCCGTTGTAATATCCACATTGAAAAACCTGTTCCCATAAGTTTCCACCTAAATCCATAATGCCGTAGAAGCTGGCTCCTGCACCTGTCCGAGTCGTTATCGATGTTGCAGCAAATCCTGTTCTCAAAGGACCAAGCGTTGCGCTGCTACCTCCATTCTCTGTACAAAGTCCATCGGCAGTACTTGTAGAAAGTTCTGTAGCCAGGCCTCCATTTGTGAGTGAAGATGACACAGCAGGGTTGATCGTAGTACTTCCCCATGCGTATTCTCCCAGTGTAACAGAGTTCGATCCACGGCATGCTTTTTCATATTCAAGTTCCGTCAGTGGTCTTAAAGCTGCCCAATCGAGGTATGCTTTTAAATCGTCCCACGATAAATAATTGCATGCAATATTTCCACCATCTGCACTTTCATCAAAGACATTGTTATTGTTTAAATCATTTCCATATACAGCAGGAGTTGAAAATGCCGCACCGGGAGTTTTTATTTCTATTGAATTCCTGTTGTCGCCTGAAGCAAGAGCGATTGCAGCTGTGCCAATTGCAGAAGAAGGAACAACAGCAGTTCGTGAAACCTGTCCATTGTAATCAATGAGATTTAAAAATGTTGTGTATTGCTGCTGACTGATTTCATACTTCATACAATAAAAGGCATTATATCCCTTTGGAAAAGATGCACTGATAGCAGCATGCGCAGTAATCGCGCCGTCACCTCCTTTGTCATTCCTGATCGCATCCTGGATCATGGCTGCCTCACTTGATACTGTGTAACTCGTAGAAGTATTGGCTGTTCCGAATGAAGCTACAGATTGAGTTGTATTGCTAGTGGAACCATCACCTATGTTAAAACTACCCTGGGGAACATTCACCATTTCAATTCCGATAACTTCGTAGTTAGTCCCGGCAACTGTATACGCACTTGATAATTTTACGACAACCGTTGAAGCAGAAATATTTCCTGCACCCAATGCAATCCTCCTGATAAATACGCCTTTTCCATCAGTGACAGCATCAACCTGCAACACACCGCCTGCAACAGTGTGATCAGCACTTACTGTACTTAAATTGGCATGCGACCAGGGACTTGAACCTGCTCCACAAACCTGGGTCTTCACAAATATCCAGACGCCATCCCAATTATTGGAAGGCACTGATGCATACCAGCTATTGTCCCATGCAATATCAAACTGAATGGTAGTAGTAGATGGAACGGAAATATTAGTGATGTTTAAATTATTTGCGCTTAGCCGTAAAGCAAAAGTTAACGTGGTAAGAATAAATAATGCAATGATCTTTTTCATAAAATTTATGAATTGGTGTTATAGGGCATAATACAACCGGATGGAAGGCCCTGTTATCATAAGCAGCGAGGAAAACTGAAACTGTAAGATGATTTGCCAATTGCCGCAAAAAGATTAATTAATTGATGAAAAAATTGCATTAAAAAATACTCTGCAATTGCAAACTAATCGTAAAGTGCCTATTAATCAAGGGTTTCGGAGCTGCAGATCTCCATCTTAACAGATTGATAAATTATGTCCGGTTGTGTGAAATATTATAAACGGGTGGCATCAAATTTTGGAATATTCAGCTGTTTTAATTTACGGAAGGTCAAATTCATACAGTTGTAACACTACCTCATTTCTATGTAATAGTTCTCTCAAAATAATTTTCAAAAAAAGAAATCTTCAACATATTTTGGTGTGCATTCTATTTCCCAATCGCCCCTGTGGGTGCCTTCAATTCCTTTATGGAAGCAGTCTTTGGCAGGTTGAAGCTGCCTTTTGTGAAGGTTAGAAAATTACGGGATATAAATGTAAGAAAAATCTTTTTTCAGAAAAAACCGTGTTTATACCGAACTGATGATGCAACTTGTTCATAACTAGGAATGCCTTATTTAATAGACATTGCCTGGCATCATAAGTTTGATGATTCTTTTAAAGAATTGTTATAACCCTATGAAATTAACCGGTGAAAATATCCGCATACTTATATTCAACGAAAATGACACTGAAACAACCCAAATCTGTGCTGCGT
>JBDTTM010000204.1:0-7695 GCA_039930605.1 Bacteroidota bacterium | reverse complement strand
ATTCGTGGCATCATTTACCGGATACCTCGCAGCTTGCTGCGGGGTCATTCATTTTTTCAATTCGTTTAAAATATTCTTTGCCTGATGAGATATTTCCTGCACGACTTCCTTTGCCTGTCAATTCCTTTGCTATCTCATCTGCATTCAGAAAATCATATTTGTAATCCTTCAGGAAAGATTTAGCAAAGGTAGTCTTGCCGCTACCGTTTGGCCCCCCAATGATTAACAACTCTTTTTTACTCACTCAGTATCATTAACAAATCAACATTAATTATTAGCCAATCTTCCCATTCAACCACATTACAATTCCTGTAAGAAATATATTGATGATTGAAAGCGGTATCATTATTTTCCATCCTAAATTCATTAATTGATCGTAGCGGAAACGTGGTAATGTCCACCGTACCCACATGAAGAATAATATGAAGAAGAATATTTTTCCAAACAGGAAACACGTTCCGATAATGCTCAGCCAGTTCGGATCGTGAACAAACCGTCCAATCAATGGCATGTTATATCCACCAAAATACAATGTGGAAATAACAGCAGAAGAAATAAACATGTTGATGTATTCGGCAAAGAGGTAGAAGCCCAGTTTCATCGAACTATATTCCGTATGATAACCTCCTACGAGTTCTGTTTCACATTCAGGCAAATCAAAGGGCGCCCTGTTGGTTTCGGCAAAAGCACAGACCAGGAAAATAAAAAATCCAAGCGGTTGGTAGAATACATTCCAATGCCATCCGCTTTGTGATTCTGCAATGTCTTTCATGCTCAATGAGCCAGTCATCATTACCAATGCAATAATGGCCAGCCCCATCGCGATTTCATAGCTTATCATTTGAGCAGATGCGCGCAATGCACCCAACAACGAATATTTGTTATTCGATGCCCATCCGCCAATCATTATTCCGTAAACACCAAAAGATACGACAGCAAAAATGTAAAGGATGCCAATGTTGATGTCTGCAATCTGCAGTGAATATGTTGCTCCGTTGATCGTGATACTGTTTCCCCAAGGAATAGCCGCACTTGTCATGCATGCAGTAAGCATTGACAAAGATGGTCCGAGAATGAAAAGAAATTTATTTGAAACGTTAGGTATGATTTCTTCCTTCATGAACATCTTCACACCATCAGCAACCGGCTGAAGAAGTCCGAAAGGCCCGGCGCGGTTCGGTCCGATGCGATCCTGCATGAAAGCAGCAACTTTTCGCTCAGCATAAGTGGAATACATGGCAATCACCAGGGAGACGACGAATACTCCGAGAATGAGTGCAATTTTTATGATGAGTGCTGTACTAAGCATGGTTTTGAAGTAGACAATCGACAATAAACGGTCGACAATTTACAGTTTTCGTATTTATTTCGGGTTTCGTAGATATTTTTCGGGATGTTCGATCATGTGATTTAATAATCGTCCAACTTCTTCAATTTCATATTTCCAATTGGTGTAATTGCTTTCTGGTATGTACTTGCATTCCAAAGCAAAATCAATCCAAACCATTGTTTCGCTGTTTTCCATATCTGCATCAGTTGCTTTACTGACAAAGTGTGCTTTATAAATTCTCTTCCGATATCCTTCCGCAATATTGGAGCAAACAGAGCGGGAAGATCTCCTCATTTGCGAAGTCAGTGCAAACTTTTCTTCTGAAGGAAAATTCTTTGATGCTTCAAAAAGTTCCATCGCAATCTTAAATGCTTTTTTGTAGGCAGTGAGCTCTTTATACTTTAGCATATGGCTTTTTTTTAATTTAAAAATCAGCGCTAAATTCCTAAAGTATTTTCTACAAACTGTCTGTTATATTATGTTTATTTTTTTTTAAATTAATTGTCTATTGTCTATTGTCTATTGTCTATTGTCTATTGTCTATTGTCTATTGTCTATTTGTAATTTCCCCTGCACTACATCAACCGCATTCAAATTCGGTTTATGCGACGGTTCTTTCAGCACATAATGATTTTGTGAAATCACTGAAGCTCGATTAATATTTGTCGGTCCTTCTATCACCCAATCACTCGTATTCTTCTTATCAAAGCGACATTCATTGCAAATCCAGTCAGTCACTTCATCGTATTCGTCTTTGCGGCCCGTTACGCGGAAAACTTCTTCTCCCTTGTACCAGAGGCGAACCTTGCCTGCACATTTTTTACAATCACGATGCGCATCAAAAGGATTTACATACCAGACACGTGATTTGAAACGGAAAGTTTTATCAGTCAATGCGCCCACCGGACAAACATCAATCATGTTCCCACTCATTTCATTGTCAACAGCATTTTGAATATACGTTGAAATCTCTGCAACATCTCCGCGGTTCATCACACCATGCACACGGCCAGGGCAAAGCTGTTCAGCAACTTTCACACAACGATAGCAAAGAATGCAGCGCGTCATGTGTAGTTTTATCTTATCACCGATATCAATTTTTTCAAATGTCCTGCGTTCGAATTCATAGCGTGATTTAGAAAGCCCATGCTCATAGCTCAAATCCTGCAGCTTGCATTCGCCTGCCTGGTCACAAATCGGACAATCCAGCGGGTGATTGATCAATAAAAATTCCACCACACCTTTTCTGGCTTCCATCAATGCAGGTGAAGTAATTCCCTGCACTTCCATTCCATCCATCACCGTTTGCCTACAGGAAGGAACAGGCTTTGGCATCGGACGCGGATCTTTTTCAGAACCTTTGGTCACGTTCACAATGCAGGTACGGCAATATCCTCCGCTTGTTTTCAACGGCGTATAAAAACACATCGCAGGAGGAACTATCGCTCCGCCAATCATGCGCGCGGCTTGAAGGATTGTAGTTCCGTCTGGAACGTCAATCGAAAGTCCGTCAATGGTAACCTTGGCCATGTTTTAATAAAGTCAAAAGTCATAAGTTAAAAGTCAAAAGAAAATCCGTTCCCTTGTAATTTATACCTATGAATTGGAGTGCTTATTTCTTAAGATTAATAATAATTCTTGCAATTACATTCATTATTTGCTTCAATTCAGAATTTAATATTTCAAATTGCTCATTTTTCATTTCATAACTCCTCTGAATTACGTCTAACCAAAATTCTGTTTCATCAGCTGAACGTAATGCAATTTCGTAATATCTAATAAGTTCTCTTCTCGAACTGCTTGCTTTTGCTTCCTTCACATTTGCTCCAACAGATGTTCCGCTTCGCAATAGTTGATCTCTAAGAGAATACTCTACACCTGTCCTTTTCAATTCGATCGTGAACTTTACGACTAAAACTGCAAAATCCCTGGTCCAATCTTTAATGTCCTTCTTATAAATCATAGAACCAAAATACGTCTATCACCACTACCATTGGCCAATCCAATAAAAAATCCCGTATTTACTATGACCTCAATTTCCTGTCTTCTTACTTTTAACTTATGACTTTTGACTCCTAATTAATCTCAACTAAATTATTTACCTGGTAATAATGCTTCACATCCTTAATACTGCTTCCGCTTCTCACATATTCTTCAAACTCCCCTCTGAAATGTCGTATTGCTGCAGCAACAGGCCATGCAGCGGCTTCTCCAAGCGGACAAATTGTTTTGCCTTCTATTTTACTTTGGATATCCCACAGCAAATCAATGTCTGAAATGGTTCCATGTCCGTGTAATATTTTATGGAGAATTTTTTCCATCCACCCTGTTCCTTCACGACATGGAGAACATTGTCCGCAACTTTCATGGTGATAGAACCGTGTGAAGTTCCATAGATTTTTTACCACGCTGGCTGATTCATCCATGACAATAAATCCGCCGGAACCGAGCATCGTGCCGGTCTGAAATCCGCCATCACTCAAAGATTCATAACTCATCAAACGCGGTTCGCCTTTGGCCGTTTTTAAAATCAATTCTGTAGGGAGAATCGGAACAGATGATCCGCCCGCCACAACTGCTTTCATTTTTTTTCCGTTGCGTATTCCTCCACAGTATGATTCAGAATAAATAAATTCTTCAACCGGAACACCGAGTTCGATCTCGTAAACGCCCGGTTTATTGATATGTCCTGATGCGGAAATTAATTTCGTGCCGGTCGATTTTCCGATACCGATCTTTGCATATTCATCTCCGCCCATGTTGATGACGGGAACAACAGCTGCAAGTGTTTCTACATTATTTACAACTGTCGGACAATCCCACACACCTTTCACAGCAGGGAATGGTGGCTTGATGCGCGGGTTGCCTCGTTTTCCTTCCAGCGATTCTATCAATCCTGTTTCTTCTCCGCAGATATAGGCTCCTGCGCCGCAATGCACGTGAAGGTCATGATTAAAACCGCTTCCCAAAATATTTTTTCCAAGCAGTCCTGCTGCATAACATTCATCAATTGCTTTCTGCAAAATATGGTACACGTACATCAATTCTCCGCGAATGTAAATGTATGACGTCTTTGCTCCGAGTGCAAAACTGCTGATGATCATTCCCTCAATCAGAATGTGAGGGTTTCGTTCCATCAGGTAGCGGTCTTTGAAAGTTCCCGGTTCGCTTTCATCTGCATTGCAAACAAGGTAACGCTCAACCCCTTCTGGCTTGGCGATGAAGCTCCATTTCATTCCTGTTGGAAATCCGGCACCGCCACGTCCGCGCAGCCCGCTCTTCTTTACTTCTTCGACGATGTCAGCGTCCTTCATCTTCAAGGCTTTCTCCAATGCTTTGTAGCCATTGTGATTGCGATAGCCATCAAGGGTGTTGATGTTGGGTTTATCTAAATGTTCTAAAAGTAGTTTAGCCACGAATTACACGAATTAACACTAATCAAATTAAAATATAACACGTTTAAATTTTAATGAATCTTCACCGAAATTTATTATTAAACCCAATTTTAATTTAGAAGCTGCCAGATAATTTATAGTTTGTTTAAAATGATCCTGAATCACTCCTTGTTGTGCTTTGACTTCAAGAATTATTTTATTTTCATAAATGAAGTCAGCATTATATGAATGAGATAATATTGTTTCTTTATATGGGATTTCAAATTTTTTTTCCCTGCTATAATTCTTTCCCTTCAATTTGAATTCATATTCCATTGCATCTTTATAAACAATTTCACTAAACCCTTTACCGATAATTCTATGAATTTCCATGCGAAATCCAATTATCTCATAAACCTCTTCCCCGTATATCAAATTATGTGTTTGATAAAATACTTCAGCTTCTTCAAATTCAATATATTCCATCTGGAATTATTAGTGATAAATATTCGTGTTAATTAGTGGAATTCGTGGCTATTTTTTCTTTACTCCAGTGTGTAAGTCTTTCTCCCTTGCTCCTGCTATCATTTAATATCATGTCCACTTTATCCGTAGTGAGATTCTCATGATATTTTTCTCCAATCTGCATCATTGGCGCTGTGCCGCAACTGGCGAGACATTCAACGGTTTTGAGTGTGAACATTCCATCTTTGGTTGTTTCTCCGTCGCGTATATTTAATTTCTTTTCAATGTAACGTACGATGTCTTCAGCACCCATCAGCCAGCAAGGACCCGTTCTGCAAACTTCAATCAGGCATTTGCCGACAGGCTTTAAATTAAACATGGAATAAAAAGATGCCACTTCATACACTTCCACGGGCTGAATTTTCAGAAGGGAAGCTACATAATCCATGACAGGCGCACTCAGCCAACCATCAAACTCTGCTTGTGCCAGGTGCAGCGCAGGAAGGATCGCAGACTTCTGTTTCCCTTCAGGATAGCCTTTCATGATTTTATTCACGAGTGCCAATGCATCATCACTAAATTTTATTTCAGCCACTGTCTTTATTCTCTATTTGTTATTGTCTTCTTGAATCTTTATTCTAATGATCTTGATTCTTTCTTTATGCGTCAAGTTCCCCTGCAATTACATTCATCGAACTCATCGTAAGTATCGCATCACTCAACATTCCTCCGCGAATCATTTCAGGGTAAGCCTGGTAATAAATAAAGCACGGCCTGCGCAGGTGTAAGCGATAAGGTTGTCTTCCTCCATCGCTGATAAGATAAAATCCAAGTTCTCCGTTTCCACCTTCTACGCAATGATAAACCTCCCCCTTAGGAACGTCTGTTTCTCCCATCACAATTTTAAAATGATAGATGAGTGCTTCCATGTCATTGTACACTTCTTCCTTCGGTGGAAGATAGAAGTCAGGAACATCAGCATGGAAAGTTGTTTTGTCGTCAAGCTTTTCAAGTTTGTCCAATGCCTGTTGTATGATTGATAAACTCTCCCACATTTCCTGTTCGCGCACCATGAAGCGGTCGTAAGTATCTCCATTTGTTCCCAGCGGAATCTGGAAATCAAAATCCTGGTATGAAGAATATGGATTCATCACGCGCACATCGTAATCAACGCCTGCTGCGCGCAGGTTCGGACCACTGAATGAATAATTGAGTGCACGTTCAGCGCTGATCGGTCCGGTACCGATGGTACGATCCATAAAAATCCTGTTGCGGACCAGTAATTTTTCAAACTCCTTCATCCCTGCCGGGTACTCTTTCACGAAGTGTTTTATTTTTCTCCAGGCGGTTTCGTTGAAGTCGCGTTCAAAGCCACCGATGCGGCCGATATTGGTAGTAAGCCGTGCACCACAAATCTCTTCGTAAATTTCGTAGATTAATTCACGCCACTGGAAGATGTAAAGAAATCCTGTCATGGCACCGGTATCCACGCCAATTACGCTGTTACAAACCAGGTGATCGGAGATGCGCGCCAATTCCATGATGATGACGCGCATGTATTCAACACGTTTCGGCAATTCACATTTGATGAGCTTCTCTATTGTCATGTGCCAGCCCATGTTGTTGATCGGGGACGAACAATAGTTCATCCTGTCCGTCATGGTTGTGTATTGATAAAACGGTTTGTGTTCACCCAGTTTTTCAAAAGCGCGGTGGATGTATCCGATGGTAGATTCTGAATCCACAATAATTTCACCATCCATCTTCAGGACATTCTGAAAAATACCGTGGGTTGCAGGATGCGTCGGCCCAAGATTAAGGGTCGTATATTCTTTTTTGTTTATGTCCTTTGATAATTCCATCAGTAAATTAACTCTCTGGATGCAATAGTAATTCTATGTGATTTATACTTTGACTACTGAATTTCCCAATCTTCCAAACAGTGTATCATCTTTGTCTGTGCGGGTTTCGTCCTCAAGTTTATATTCTTTTCTCATCGGGAAATAATCCATGTCTTCTACATTCAATATGCGCTTCAAATTAGGATGTCCTTTAAAACGGAAACCGTAGAAATCATACGCTTCGCGCTCCATCCAGTTTGCTGCTGAGAAAATACCCGTCAAAGTTTCGTATTCTAAATCGTCCTTTGTTGTAAATGCTTTGAAACGTATCCGGAGGTTATTCACCAGTGAATGCAGCTGGTACATCAATCCGAAAGGTTGTGGTGATTCAGGATGATGAAGTCCGCACATCGTTGTAAGATACCGGAATTGGAAATTTGCATCATCATACAAAAACCTGATCACTTCCACCACAGCATCTTTCCTGATAATGAAAAGAGGAAAATCATATTCCTGCGATTCAGAAATAATCCGCTCTCCGAATTTTTCTTTCAGTGCAGCTTTTACTTCTTCTATTGTTGGTTTTTCGCTCACGACTTCAATTCAACTATTTTTTTTTCTTCTCTTATGATTTGTAACTTGTAACTTGTAACTTGTAACTTGTAACTTGTAACTTGTAACTTGT
>JBDTTM010000203.1:0-7710 GCA_039930605.1 Bacteroidota bacterium | reverse complement strand
TTCGAAGTTGAGTTGAGTAAATGTATACACGGGTGTAGCTCAATTGGTAGAGTAGTCCGCCACGGCGGATTGGCAGGAAGTTCGAAGTTGAGTTGAGTAAATGTATACACGGGTGTAGCTCAATTGGTAGAGTAGCGGTCTCCAAAACCGTTGGCTGGGAGTTCGAGTCTCTCCACCCGTGCGAATTGAAGGGAAGGAAAAGGAAGAGAATATTGGAAAATAAATTTGGTGGTAGAGTAGTCCGCTGCGCCGGATTGGCTGGTCCGCCAAGGCGGATCCACCCGTGCGAATTGAAGGGAAGATGTATTATGTTTATGTTATTTATTCAGAAATTGTAGGTAATTATTATATTGGACATACTAATAATTTAAATCGGAGAATAGAAGAACATAATAACAGGAAAGATAGATATACAAGTAATAAAGGTCGATGGAAATTGGTGTACTTTGAAGAATTTGAAACTCGTTCAGAAGCAATGAAGAGAGAAAAATTCTTCAAGACAGGAAAAGGAAGAGAATATTGGAAAATAAATTTGGTGGTAGAGTAGTCCGCTGCACCGGATTGGCTGGTCCGCCTAGGCGGATCCACCCGTGTGAAGAAGAAAAGAAAATTGTTATCAGCTAACCGAAAAGGAAATGAGCAAAGTAACCGCATATATAAAAGAAAGCTACATTGAACTTGTAGAGAAAGTTTCATGGCCGACCTGGAGTGAACTTCAGGACAGCGTAGTGGTAGTGATGATCGCATCGCTCATTATTGCAGCGATAATTTTCATCATGGATTTCGGTATCCAAAGCGTGATGAATTTGTTTTATAAAATGGTCGGATAAGAGTTATGGTAAAAGAACCTGCAAAAAAGGAAATTGCGAAACCTGACCTGACACTAAAATGGTATGTTATACGTGCCATCAGTGGTAAGGAGAAAAAGGTGAAGCAATACATTGAGTCAGAAATCAGCCGTCTGAAGATGGGTGATTATGTGAAGCAGGTTTTGGTGCCTACTGAAAAGGTTTACCAGATCAGGAACGGAAAGAAGATGAGTAAGGAGCGTCAGATGCTTCCGGGCTATGTATTCATTGAAGCAATGCTGACAGGAGAAATTCCTCATATCATTGAAAATATCTCCGGGGTGATTAATTTTCTCGGACCAAAAGGTGAAGCTCCGGCCCCCCTTCGTCAGAGTGAGATTAACCGCATCATGGGTAAGATGGATGAAGCAGCAGACAGCGAAGCGGTGATGAATGTTCCGTATGTAGTGGGTGAATCAGTGAAGGTGATTGATGGTCCATTCAATAGTTTCACAGGAGTGATTGAAGAAATAAATGAAGAGAAAAAGAAACTCAAGGTGATGGTAAAGATCTTCGGACGTAAAACGCCGCTTGAGTTGAGTTATATGCAGGTGGAAAAAGAATAACCTGATTTGAAAATGAGTCGATTTGAAAATTTGAAAATGAATAATGCTTCCAACTATTCGTTTTAATTCTCAAATCTTCAAATTATTAAATCTTCAAATTAAAAAGTAATGGCAAAAGAAATATCAACATTCATAAAACTTCAGATAAAAGGTGGTGCAGCCAATCCTGCCCCTCCAATCGGACCGGCACTCGGAGCAAAGGGTGTAAACATCATGGAGTTCTGCAAGCAATTCAATGCCCGCACCCAGCAGGATGCAGGTAAAGTGCTTCCGGTTATCATTACGGTTTATACTGACAAGTCGTTTGAGTTTGTAATTAAAACTCCGCCGGCAGCAGTACAGTTGCTGGATTTTGCGAAAATTAAAAGTGGTTCAAAGGAATCAAACAGGAATAAAGTAGGCTCAGTAAGCTGGGACCAGGTTCGCCAGGTCGCAGAGATTAAAATGCCGGATTTGAATTGCTTTACAATTGAATCAGCGATGAGCATGGTAGCTGGTACTGCACGCAGTATGGGTATCGAAGTAAAAGGCAACAAGCCTTTCTGAGACATTGATTTTGTGAACCGGTAATTCAAACTCCAGGTTCATTCAGGTAGACTAAAATAGTTCATTAACAGAAGGAGGGTGAGATCATTTCAACCCCGCTAATACTTCATAAATTTATAACAATGGCAAAAGTCAGTAAGAAGAGGAAACAAGCCCTCTCTAAAGTAGATCGCACCAAGCACTACTCCTTAGCAGAAGCTTCCAAGCTTGTAAAAGAAATTTCCACATCAAAATTCGATTCTTCGGTTGATCTGAGCATTTTGCTCGGAGTTGATCCCCGGAAAGCAAACCAAATGGTTCGCGGAATTGTTACTCTTCCACACGGAACGGGTAAAACGAAAAAAGTGCTTGTACTCTGCACACCTGATAAAGAACAGGAAGCAAAGGACGCAGGTGCTGATTTTGTCGGGATGGATGAATATATCCAGAAGATCGAGCAAGGCTGGGTCGATATGGATGTAGTTATTACAATGCCTGCAGCAATGGGTAAGGTAGGTCGCCTCGGTAAAGTTTTAGGTCCGAGAAACCTGATGCCGAATCCAAAGACAGGTACTGTTACAAACGATATCGGCAAAGCTGTGAGAGAAGTTAAAGCCGGTAAAATTGATTTTAAGGTTGACAAACAATCGCACATTCATACATCAGTTGGCAAAACATCTTTCGATGCTTTAAAACTGGAAGAGAATGCACGTGAGCTGATCAACAGCATCGTCAAATTAAAACCTTCGTCAGCAAAGGGTACCTACCTGAGAAGTGTTTACCTGTCAAGCACCATGAGTCCGTCTGTTCAGATTGACACCAAGGAGCTGAGCTAAAATTTGATTTTGTTTTCATTACCCATTAAAAATTAATCCAATGAACAAAGAAGAAAAAAATATAATCATCAATGACCTGTCGGGAATGCTTGAGCAGTACCCTACAGTGTACATTACTGATACCTCTTCATTAACCGTGGCAAAGACAAGTCAATTGAGACGCCTTTGTTTCAACAAAGGAGTGAAGATGGTGGTTGCAAAAAACAAGCTCATCCGCAAAGCGATGGAGCGTGCAAATAAAGATGCATACGAACCGATCTTCGGTTCTTTAAAAGGAACAAGTGCAATCCTTTTCAGCGAAGCAAGCAATGCGCCTGCAAAACTGATTAAGGAATTCCGCAAAAGCGGAAATAAAAAACCGCTTCTCAAAGGTGCGTTCGTTGATATGTCAGTATTCATCGGCGACGACCAGCTGGACACGCTTGCTTCATTGAAGAGTAAAAATGAGTTGGTTGGAGACATTATCGGCTTGTTGCAATCTCCTGCCCGCAACGTGATCAGTGCACTTCAGAGCAGTGGTGGCAAACTGGCAGGTATCATTAAAACGTTATCAGAGCGTCCGGAATAATTGAAAATTTGAAGATGAGAGAATTTGAAAATAAAAACCCTCACTTCAAAACTTCAAACTTTTAAACAACATTGGCTTCCTTTCCAAATTATATATAAATAAAAATTCTTAATCCTTAAACAACAAATATCATGGCAGATTTAAAAGCATTCGCTGATCAGTTAGTAAACCTGACAGTGAAAGAAGTAAATGAACTTGCAAAAATTTTAAAAGACGAATACGGCATCGAGCCGGCTGCTGCTGCAGTTGCTGTAGCTGCGGGTGGTGGTGATGGCGGCGGCGCTGCTGCTGCTGAGAAAACATCTTTTGATGTAATCCTCAAAGCACCGGGCGGAGCGAAACTTGCTATCGTGAAATTGGTGAAAGAAATCACTGGTCTCGGTTTGAAAGAAGCGAAAGACCTGGTTGATAGTGCACCAAAGGCCGTTAAAGAAGGCGTTGCAAAAGAAGAAGCAAATTCAATTAAGCAACAATTAGAAGAGGCAGGCGCTGAAGTTGAGGTTAAGTAAGTTGTTTCTTCTGTTGAAGAGTTCACCCTGCCCTCAGGGAAGGGTGTAGCGTTTAGGTTTAAAGTTTAAGGTTCGGAAAATTGAAACCTTAAACTTTAAACATTAAACTTTATACAGTTTTTATTCAATTACTTAAATTCCGATCAACGTGTCAGCAACTCTCAGCCAAAAAAGAATTAACTTCTCAACCAGCAAGCACGGAATTGAATACCCGGACTTCCTCGACATTCAGTTGAAGTCGTTCCAGGATTTCTTCCAGTTGGAAACCACTTCTGACAATCGCCAGAATGAAGGTTTGTATAAAGTGTTCAGCGAGAACTTTCCGATTACGGATTCCCGCAACAACTTCGTACTTGAATTTCTCGACTACTTTATTGATCCCCCACGTTATTCGATCGATGAATGTATCGAGCGCGGACTTACGCACAGCGTACCGCTTAAAGCGAAACTAAAATTATATTGTACCGATCCTGAGCATGAGGATTTCGAAACAATCGTGCAGGATGTTTACCTGGGTACAATACCTTACATGACACCGAAGGGAACCTTCGTGATCAATGGAGCGGAACGCGTAGTCGTTTCCCAGCTTCACCGGTCACCTGGAGTATTCTTCGGACAAAGCCGTCATGCCAACGGGACAAAATTATATTCTGCCCGTGTAATCCCGTTTAAGGGATCATGGATCGAGTTTGCAACTGACATCAACAGTGTCATGTATGCTTACATTGATCGCAAGAAGAAATTCCCTGTTACCACTTTGCTTCGTGCAATCGGATACCAGTTCGATAAAGACATTCTTGAAATCTTCGGTTTAGCTGATGAAGTTAAGGTCAGCAAAGCTTCATTGAAAGGCAGCATCGGCAGAAAGCTCGCTGCTCGTGTTTTGAAAACATGGGTGGAAGATTTCGTGGATGAAGATACCGGAGAGGTTGTTTCCATTGAACGTAATGAAGTAGTCATTGAGCGTGAAACGATCATTGAAGATCATCACGTGGACCTGATTCTGGATGCAGGAACGAAGGTGATCATTCTTCATAAAGCAGAAATTAATGCAGGTGATTATGCAATCATTTATAACACCATGCAGAAAGACACTTCCAATTCTGAAAAGGAAGCTGTTGAATATATCTACCGCCAGTTACGTAATGCGGAACCACCGGATTATGAAACTGCACGCGGAATTATCGACAAATTATTTTTCTCTGACAAGAGATATGACCTAGGAGACGTAGGCCGTTATCGTATCAATAAAAAACTGGGATTGCAGATTCCATCTGATACACGCGTTCTTACGAAGGAAGATATTATCATGATCATTAAGAACCTCATTCAGCTGGTGAATTCAAAAGCTGAAGTGGATGATATTGATCACTTGTCTAACAGGCGCGTTCGTACTGTCGGAGAGCAACTGTACACGCAGTTCGGAATCGGTCTTGCCCGTATGGCACGTACGATCCGTGAGCGTATGAATGTGCGCGACAATGAAGTATTTACGCCTGCAGATTTGATCAATGCGAAGACACTTTCTTCTGTTATCAATTCATTCTTTGGTACCAACCAGCTCTCCCAGTTCATGGATCAAACCAATCCACTGGCTGAGATTACGCATAAGAGAAGGTTGTCGGCACTCGGGCCCGGAGGTCTTTCGCGGGAGCGCGCAGGATTCGAAGTCCGCGACGTTCACTATACACATTATGGACGTCTCTGTACAATTGAAACTCCCGAGGGACCGAATATTGGTTTGATTTCTTCCCTGTGTGTATATGCGAAAATCAATAACCTCGGATTTATCGAAACACCTTACCGTACATTGACTGAAGGTAAGGTGGATGTGGATAAACCGGTTATTTATCTCACTGCAGAAGAAGAAGACAACAAGGTAATCGCGCAGGCGAATGCAAATATTGACGAGCATGGTAAGTTCAAGGATCAAAAAGTAAAGGCACGTTACCTTGGTGACTTCCCTTTGCTGGAACCTGAAAAGATCAACCTGATGGACGTGGCTCCAAACCAGATTGCATCTATTGCAGCTTCGATGATTCCGTTTCTTGAACATGATGACGCCAACCGTGCACTCATGGGATCAAACATGCAACGCCAGGCTGTTCCTTTGCTTCGTGCTGAAGCACCAATTGTAGGAACAGGACTTGAAGGCCGCATCGCACAGGATTCCCGTGTGTTGATCAATGCAGAAGGTGAAGGAGTAGTTGAATATGTTGATTCAAATGAAATCACGATCCGTTATTCCCGCAAGGAGAATGAGAAGCTCGTGAGCTTTGAAGATGACGTAAAGACTTACAAGCTTACCAAGTTTCACAAAACAAACCAGAGTACCTGTATCAACCTGAAACCGATTGTCCGTAAAGGCCAGAAGGTGAAAAAAGGTCAGGTACTTTCTGAAGGATACGCAACACAGGATGGAGAGTTGGCATTGGGACGCAACCTGAAAGTGGCTTTCATGCCATGGAAAGGTTACAACTTCGAAGATGCCATCGTAATCTCTGAGCGTGTATTGCGTGAAGATATTTTTACTTCTATTCACATTGACGAATACTCACTCGAAGTTCGCGATACCAAACGCGGTATGGAAGAATTGACAGCTGATATTCCGAACGTGAGTGAAGATGCTACCAAGGATCTAGATGTAAACGGAATAATCCGTATCGGTGCTGAAGTTCAGGAGGGAGATATCCTGATCGGAAAGATCACTCCGAAAGGAGAAACGGATCCCTCACCTGAAGAAAAATTGCTTCGCGCCATCTTCGGTGACAAAGCAGGTGACGTTAAAGATGCATCGCTGAAAGTTCCACCTTCTGTAAGAGGTGTGGTAATTGAAAAGCGTTTGTTCTCCCGTATTCTCATGAAAGATAAATCAGCCAAGACTGATGAGAAAGTTCAGGTTGAAAAACTGGATAAGGAGTACAATGCAGTTGTCAATGACCTGAAGGAAAAACTGATCGATAAATTGTTCGTGCTTGTGAGTGGTAAAACTTCACAGGGAGTAGTAGACATTTTCAAAGAAGTGGTTGTTCCGAAAGGGGCTAAGTTCACACAGAAGATGCTTGCTGACATGAACTACGAAACTGTGAATCCAAACAAGTGGACTACAGATAAGGAGAAGAACGACCAGATCAAGCAATTGCTGCATAACTATACTATTAAGTATAATGATGTAACAGGTATCTACAAACGCAGGAAATTTTCTCTCACTGTGGGTGATGAATTACCTGCCGGAATCATGCAGCTTGCGAAAGTTTATATTGCCAAGAAGCGTAAGCTGAAGGTGGGTGATAAGATGGCGGGCCGTCATGGTAACAAGGGAATCGTTGCGAAGATCGTTCGCGATGAAGACATGCCTTACCTGGAAGACGGAACTCCTGTCGACATCGTTCTTAATCCACTGGGTGTACCTTCCCGTATGAACCTTGGTCAGATATATGAAACCATTCTCGGATGGGCAGGATTGAAGCTGGGTGTGAAATTCGCAACCCCGATTTTTGACGGAGCAACTTATGACCAGATTGATGAGTGGGTTACAAAAGCAAGCCTTCCGAAGTTCGGTAGCACATACCTGCGCGATGGCGGCACAGGCGAACAGTTTGACCAGCCGGCAACTGTTGGTGTAATCTACATGCTGAAACTCGGTCACATGGTTGATGATAAGATGCACGCACGTTCAATCGGACCATACTCTTTGATCACGCAGCAGCCGCTTGGTGGTAAAGCACAATTCGGAGGCCAGCGTTTCGGAGAAATGGAAGTTTGGGCACTTGAAGCATTCGGTGCTGCAAATATTCTCCAGGAAATTCTCACCGTAAAATCGGATGACGTAATCGGAAGAGCAAAAGCATACGAGAC
>JBDTTM010000202.1:0-7711 GCA_039930605.1 Bacteroidota bacterium | reverse complement strand
CGTGATTGAATGGAATGGGAATGACAAAAATACCCTGGAGGAGGAAATGTATCATTACAAGAATATCAACACTTCAAAAACCTACAACAACCTTTCCTTTGATTCTACCCTTACAGTGATTCAGCGAGACGACAATAATTTTGTCGAGAAAATTTATGGTGTAGAAGTCTATGCCTCAGGAATTGGAATGATTTATAAAGAAAGAGATGACCTTCGCAAGACATCCGGAATAATTGTTTCCGGGACTGAATTCAAGATGGTTGTAAATTCTTATGGTGAATAATTTTCCGTCATAAAAAAACGGCTACTGAATTTCAGTAAACGTTTTAGATTATTTTCATCTTTTGTAATTCCATTATCCCAGATCCCCGGTTTTGAAAAATTGTTTAGCTTGCCTCTTCCATTAACTGCTTTTCGTAGAGCTGGAAATACAAGGTTCCCTTATTTATCAGGTCATCATGTGTACCTGTTTCAACAACTTTTCCACCATCAAGAACTATTATATGATCGGCATTCTTAACAGTCGATACCCGGTGGGAAATAATAATGGAAGTTCTGCCCCTCATTTGTATCTTCAGGTTATTTAGAATGTGCTCTTCTGTTTGCGTATCCACAGCACTCAGGCAATCATCAAACAACAATATCTTCGGATTCTTGATCAATGCACGTGCAATTGAAACCCTTTGTTTCTGGCCACCACTTAAAGTGATGCCGCGTTCCCCGATCAATGTTCCAAAATTTTTCTCAAACTCCATGATGTTGTCATAAATCACTGCATCCTTTGCTGCCTGTTCAACGTCTCTCCTGTAACTTTGCGACCCTTGTTCTTCTCCATTGAAAGTACTTTGCGATCCTTGCCCATTTGGATATTGATTTTCTACATTAGCGGATCCTTGCGGGCTTTGCGCCATTGCACGATTCCGGCTGTTTATCCCAAATGAAATATTATTCGCAATCGTATCTGAAAATAAAAAAACATCCTGCTGAACATACCCGATATTGTCGCGGAGCGTAGTCAACGAAATGTTTTCAATATTGTCATCATCAATCAATATTTTCCCTGAACCCACATCATACATTCTTACAACGAGATTTGCCAGCGTACTTTTTCCTGACCCGGTTTTTCCAAGTACAGCGAGCGATTGCCCGGGATACACAACAAAGGAAACATTGTCCAATGCCCGGGTCCCGCTCTCAGGATATACGAAGCACACATTCCTGAATTCAATTTTCCCTTTTACTTCAACACGGTTTTCTTCATTGCTTACAATTTCAGGTTCTGTATGCAGGAACTCATTGATGCGCACCTGTGAAGCTGCTGCACGCTGTACGATTGCCGTAACCCATCCCAGTGCAGCGACAGGCCAGGTAAGCATGTTGACATAAATAATGAACTCGACAATATTTCCTGTGGTAATATTTCCGGCAATAACTTCCTTTCCGCCGATGTACACAACCAATAATGTAGAAAGCCCAACTAATAAAAGCATCAGCGGGAAGAACATGGAATTTATTTTTACAAGTTCCATGCTCTTGTTTTTATATTGCATGCTTTCATTTTCAAAAACGTCTGCACTCTGTGTTTCCTTTACAAATGATTTCAACACACGAATTCCTGAAAATGCTTCCTGTACAAAAGTGCTTAGCCTGCTTTGTTGTTCCTGGACATCTTCACTTTTCCTGTTCATCCTGTCGCTGACCAGGTAAATCGAAATGCTGAGAAAAGGCAATGGAAGCAAAACATAGAAAGCGAGTTTTGTATTTACACTGAACATAATAATAATGATGAGGGTAAATAAAACCACCAGGTTGATGGTGTACATAATGGCCGGGCCGATGTACATCCTCACCCTGCTTACATCCTCAGAAATCCTGTTTACCAGGTCACCGGTGTTGTTGCGCCTGTAAAATGCCAGCGAAAGTTTTTGATAATGCTCATAAATATCATTCTTGAGATCGTATTCTATCAACCGGCTCATTACGATCATGGTCTGGCGCATCATGAACATGATAATTCCCCTGAGTATTCCCAAGCCAATTATCACAAGTAAAAATATAAATATAGTATCTGTTACGTCCTTCACCAATAGATCCTTATTGAGGGGATGCAACTGATAATTACTCATTGAACTTACAACCGTATCCAATGATTTTCCGAACCACTGAACCTGGTAAACTGCGAAAAAATTCTGGGCAATTACAAATACGATTCCGAGCAGGAAGCGCCACCTGTATTTTATAAAATACTTGTTTAGCTGTGCGAGTGACTTCATTTTTTAACGGAAAAGTCTGTTTTGCTCATCAGGAAAATCGGCTACCTTTGCAAAAATTTTCAAAATCTGCTGCGAAAGTAATTCAAATTGATGGTTGTATTACGATCATTATTACTAACAGATTGCGTTGGGGTTTGCAAGAGGATGGTATTTTGAACCTGGGCAACAGAAAAAAAATAATAATATGGTTGAAGTTAAAGACATGAATGAGGCGGGAATTTCCCGGGATCTGGTTTTCGGCAACAAGTCATTTGCTGAACACGAAGAGGTCGTATTTTGTTATGATAAGAAGACAGGGCTCAAAGCCATTATTGCTATTCATGATACCACCCTGGGACCTGCATTGGGCGGAACCCGCATGTGGATGTATAAAAGTGAAGCAGAGGCATTGAATGATGTCCTGCGTCTTTCGAGGGGAATGACTTTTAAGGCAGCAATCAGCGGATTGGAATTGGGTGGAGGCAAAGCCGTCATTATCGGAGATGCCAGGAAAGACAAAACCCCGGAACTGTTTCGGAAATACGGAGAGTTTATTGATTCTTTAAAAGGCCGGTACATCACTGCCGAAGACGTTGGGACAAGTACCAGCGACATGGTTTATGTGCATGAGCGTACAAAATATGTGACCGGTTTACCTGAAAATATGGGAGGTAGTGGAGATCCATCACCGGTTACTGCGTATGGAGTTTACATGGGAATGAAAGCATCAGCCATGGAAATGTGGGGAGATGATTCACTGCGCGGAAAAAAAATTGCAATACAGGGAGTTGGACATGTCGGAGAAAACCTTGTGAGGTATGTGAGCGAGGAAGGCGCAAAAGTTTTTATTACTGATATCAATAAAGAACTGCTGGAAGCTGTTTCGAAAAAATTCGGTGCTGAGATTGTCGCGCCGGACGCCGTTTACGATTTGGATATTGATATCTATGCTCCTTGTGCATTGGGTGCCACCTTGACTACAGAAAACATCGGCAGGTTGAAATGTGTCATCGTTTCAGGTGCTGCGAACAACCAGCTTGCTGACGAATATATTCATGGCCGTATGCTTACAGACAAAGGCATTCTGTATGCGCCCGATTTCCTGATCAATGCAGGAGGATTGATCAATGTTTATTCAGAGATTAAAGGTTATGACCGTGAAGCTTCCTTGTTAAAGGCGAAAAATATTTATACCACTACGCTGGAAATTTTCAAAAAGGCAAAAATGGAAAATATTTCTACAGCAACGGCTGCAAGAGTGATTGCAGAAGAGCGGCTGGCTGCAGCAAAGAAAAGTTAACTGTTTTATTGATTTCGAAAGTTCTTTTAATTGGTTATCAGGCAATTTAATTTTATGGGAGAATATTTCTATTTAAGCCCTGCAATGGATTTTTCTCATTTGTCATTTCTAATGTCTTAACTCTGATCTATGCTCTCACGCAGACAACTCCGCATAAAAGTCCTTCAATCGCTTTATTCATATTTCCAATCCGGAACGAATGACCTCAAAACCGCGGAGAATGAACTCTTCCGTAGTATTGACAAGACGCTGGAGCTTTATTACCTGTTATTATTATTTTTCACTGAACTGGCTCATGACGACTTGCTGGATTCAGAAGATTTGCAGCGAAAATATTTCCCGAAGGACGAGGAAGTGCATGCCAGGCGCCGGTTTCACCAGGTAGGATTTGTTGCAGCACTGGAGGAAAGCGATATTTTTAAAGCGAGGGTCATCAACTACAAATGTTCATGGCAGAATGACCAGGAGCTGGTGAGAAAGATTTTCCTGGATATGAAAAAGTCGGAAGAATATAAAAAGTTCATGACGGCAGAAGCATCACTGGAAAAAGAATTTCTTTTGCAGGTTATCCGGATGTTGATGGAAAAATCAGAAGCCATGCAGAGTGCGTTACAGGAACGGAGCATTTATTGGGGAGAAGACCTTAGCTTTTGCTGCCACCTGATGATTAAAACGGTGAAGGAATTTTATGACCAGGGCAAACTGGAATTCCCCTCCTTATATAAGGATGAAAAAGATGACAAAGAATTCGTCAAACTGCTGTTTGAAAAAACGATTCTTCACAACCACGATTTTGAAACATCGATCTCCGCAAAAACAAAGAACTGGGATGTAGAAAGGATTGCCATGATGGACATCCTGCTGATGAAAATGGCGCTCGCTGAAATGATGACCTTCGAAAGTATCCCTGTGAAGGTTAGCATCAATGAATATATTGATATCAGCAAAGAATACAGCACACCCAAGAGCAAACTTTTTATCAATGGCATTATCGATAAGCTGGCCAGCGATTATAAGGCAGAAGGAAAAATTATTAAAACAGGGCGGGGCCTGGTTGAGTGAATAAAAGGTGAATCCGCCGGATGTAAATTGAAAAACATTTCAATGAATTATTAAATTTGCGGCACAAAAAAAAATTATGAAACTGTTTAGCGTTATCGCATCAATTGCACTTGTTGGTTCACTCGTTTCCTGCAAGGGCGATAAGAAAGAAGCCGGTGTTCCTGAAAACGCCATCAATCCCGATGCAATGAAAAATCCGGCATCGGCCTCCGGAAGTGCTGATAAATCGGGTGTTCCTGTGTTTCAGTTTGAAGAAGAAACGCATGATTTCGGCATGATCACAGAAGGTGAAAAAATTCAGTATGGTTTCAAATTTAAAAATGTGGGCACAGGAGACCTGGTGATCCGTTCTGCTAACGGAAGCTGCGGTTGTACAGTTCCTGAGTGGCCGCATCAGCCAATTCCTGCCGGTGGCAGTGGAGTTGTAAATATCACTTTCAACAGCGAAGGAAAGCATGGAATGCAGCACAAAACAGTGACTATGATTTCCAATACTGTTCCGAATACAAAGGTGCTCAACATTACAGGCGAAGTCGCCAATGCTGATGGAACCGTTGAGAAGAATGAAGAAGGTCACTGATAATACAGACTAAAACCAATAAAATAAATACAATCCTATGTTCATCAATATTCTTTTACAAAGTCAGTCGGGGGGCGGAATGATGCAGGTCGTATTCCTGGTAGCCATCATCGTGGTGTTCTATTTTTTTATGATTCGTCCGCAGATGCGCAAGCAGAAGGCAGAACAGAGTTTCAGAACCACTCTTGAAAAAGGGGCTAAGATTGTAACAATCGGGGGCGTTCATGGACGCATCGTTGAAGTCGCTGAGAAAACTTTCCTGGTGGAGGTAGACAGCAATGTAAGGATGCGGATAGAAAAAACAGCCATCTCTGCAGAAGCGACAAAAGCACTTGATCAGTCGAAGTAATTAGAAGCGAGTAGGGGGATATTTTCAGTTGGTTGAACTGCAGAACTTCCTTACTACTAAGCCGCTGAGTCACAAAGTTATTTTTTGGTTTCTTCGTGTCATGGTGACTTTGTGCGAAGACTGCCTAAATCTGGGTTCACTTTTTTTTGTCCGTTTTTATTCTTAATTCTGCGCTGTGGATCCATCCAAAGATTATTTACAACCTGTTGCAAAATTACCGAAGCTTAAATTTAACAAGCGCCTGCAGGTTATTTTAATCTGTCTATTTGTGTCCATCGTTTTTTGGTTTTTGATAGCGATGTCGAAAACATACACAGACCGTTTTATATTTCCGGTTAAATACATCAACTTTCCCGGTCAGCGTATCGTTGTGAATGACCTTCCTAAAACAATTGCATTGTCTGTAAAGACGACGGGTTTTAAGATTCTTTCTTACCGGTTTTCAAAAGAGCAGGAACCGGTAATAATTGATGTGGCTGCGGCGTTGCGGGGCAACTTGAATCCGATAAATGACGTGCTTGCAGTTCCTTCTAAATCTTTTACCGACGATTTTACCAGGCAACTGGGAATTGATTATACCATCACCGGCTTTGCACCGGATTCCATCTTATTTTCTTTCAGCAATAAAATCAGCAAACGTGTTCCGGTAATCCTCCAGTCACAGATTGTAATGGAAAAACAATATGACAGTACCGGGCATTCACTGATTCAACCCGATTCTGTTACTGTGTCAGGTCCTGCAGCGTCTATTGCGAATGTGGATTACATCAAGACGTCATTGTTGCAGATGTCGAATGTGAAAGCAAGTATTACATCGAAATTGGATTTGATGAAGGAGCATTTGGTTACTACGGATGCAAACCAGGTCACTGTCACAATTCCCGTAGAGAAGTTTACTGAAGGAACATGCGAAGTACCTGTTCATTCCATCAATGTACAGCGGGGATATATCCTGAAGACTTTTCCTGACAAGGTAAAAGTACAATACAGGGTTTCGCTGAGTAAATACAATGAAGTCCGCCCTGAAATGTTTGATGCGGTGGTTGATGCTTCCGGTTTGCCGGATGACAAGACGAAACAGTTGAAAGTAAGACTTGAAACCACGCCATATTTTGTCCGGTCTGTAACGATAGAGCCGGCGCGGACTGATTATATCATGCGCAAATGATGGTAATTGGAATCACCGGTGGAATAGGAAGTGGCAAGTCAATCGTATGCACATTGTTTCAATCGTTTGGCGTACCTGTTTACGAAGCAGATGTGGAGGCCAAAAAAATGTACGATTTACCGGTAGTTATTTCAGAAGTAAAGAATGCTTTCGGGGAGAAATATTTTTCCGCATCGGGTGAGCTGGACAGGAAAAAATTTGCTGAATTTGTTTTCAATGATGAAGCCGCATTGAAGAAGATCAATTCAATCATTCATCCACACGTCAAGAAAAATTTCAGGGACTGGAAAAAGCTACACAATGAAAGTCCATACGTTTTGAAAGAAGCTGCCATTCTTTTTGAAAGTGGTACGGACAAAGGTTGTGACAAAATAATCACAGTTACGGCACCGGCGGCACTCCGCATCCAGCGTGTATTGGAACGTGATAAAAGATCCAAAGCACAAATCGAAAAAATCATTCAAAAACAGTGGAGTGATGAAGAGAAAATAAAGCGGAGTGATTTTGTGATTGTGAATGATGAGACGAAGTTGGTGTTGCCGCAGGTTTTGCGGATACATGAAATGCTGTTGAAACAAAATGATAAGTCGATACAGGAGTTGGGTTAATCCAGCAATTAATTTTATTTCATTGTTTAAGCTGAGGATTTTGGAGTTCAACTTTATGATGGATTGAAAAAATATTTTCACTTTTACAATCATCAACGCATACATCAATCTCTGAAGTATCTCAAACCAGCCGAACTTTATCTTAAAGCTGCGTGATTCAGTTGTTAACAAAAAAGGTGTTTGTTAACAAAAAAAAGTAGCAAAAAAGAAAATGATAGTAGTAGTAATGAATCCATCTTAACTTTGAGTAAATCATGTCCCAATGAAAGGGTACATCATAATTCATTCTTATTGGAAAGAACTTGAAATGATTAATTTGTAAAAATAAAATTTATAGTATCTGTCAGGTCTCGCAGCGCAAAGCCGCTGCTGGAAGACCTGACAGCAATGAA
>JBDTTM010000201.1:0-7720 GCA_039930605.1 Bacteroidota bacterium | reverse complement strand
AAAACTTTAATATATCATTTAGATTTTATTAACGTAATTCTCCAATCTTAATTTAATACATTCGCTTCCCCTCCAAAAAAATTACAATTATGAAACGATCATTACTATTGCTATTACTCAGTGCGGCATTTATCAGCGGTACACCGGATGAATCCAAAAAAATTCTTCCCTATCCGATCTTGCAGAAAAAACTTGCAAATGGTTTGAATGTCGTGACGGTTCCTTATCCAAGTCCCGGACTTGCTGCTTTTTATATTGTAGTGCGCGTTGGATCGCGCGATGAAATTGAAACAGGTCATACCGGCTTTGCGCATTTTTTCGAACACATGATGTTCAGGGGAACGGATAAATACCCGAATGCAAAATATTCCGAGATACTAAAAAGTACCGGAGCTTCTGCCAATGCCAATACCAGCCTGGACCGTACACTTTATCACATGACAGGAAGTGCAGACAAACTTAAAGTAATGTTTGACCTGGAAGCTGATCGGTTTCAAAATCTTAATTACTCTATTGATGGTTTCAAAACAGAAGCCGGTGCAGTAAAAGGGGAATACACAAAAAATTCCGCAAATCCTTATGTTCAGTTGAATGAGAAAGTTTCAGAAACTGCTTTTAAATCGCATACCTATGGACATACTACGATGGGGTATTTCAAAGACATCGTTGACATGCCGAATCAATATGATTATTCACGTGAGTTCTTTAACCGCTTTTACCGTCCGGAATATTGTACCATTATTGTTGTTGGAGATGTGCAGGCAGATATGGTAAATGAACTTGCTCAAAGATTTTTTGGAGACTGGAAGCCGGGAACTTACGTTTCAAAAGTTACACCTGAAACTCCCCAAAATGAAACACGCTATGCGCACGTGAAGAAGGAAGGATTTCCACCATATTTGGAGCTGGATTATAAAGGTCCTGCATTCAGCGACAATAATATGGACATGCCGGCACTTGACGTATTGTGTTCTATTTTATTTTCAGAAAAATCTGACTTATACAAAAAGTTGGTATTGCAGGAACAGAAATGCCGGTTCATCAATGGCGGTGCACAGGATTCGCGCGATCCCAACCTCATCAGCATTGGAGCTTCTGTCGTGAAATCATCAGACATGCCTTATGTGAGAGCCGAGATCACAAAAGCACTTGATAATGCCAAGACGACACCTTTCGATGAGAAGCTGATTGGAGAAACCAAAATGCATCTCCGCAACAGTTTTGCTATGGGCATCGACAATCCGACCAGTATTGCGGAAGCCTTGTCTGCCTATACCTGGCTCACCGGTAACCCGGAATCATTGAACAATACATATGCGATGTATGATAGGGTAACTGCAAGGGAGATGATGCTGGTTGCATCAAAATATTTTAACGATAATTCGTTAACGGTAGGTACCATCAGTCCGGAAGATAATTTAGATTTCAAGACTTCGCCCTTGCTTTCTCCTACTTTGCAAATTAATCATAAGAAGTAGTCCACCAATATCAACTTAAAAAAACATATGAAAAAAATATATTCTCTCTACGTGTTCGCTGCATTCATTTTATTCCTCTGCAACGCTTTACCGGTTGCTGCTCAGGAAGTGATTGAATTAAATCAACCCAACGCCAATAAAGTTGTTATCAAACTCATGTTCCGCAACGGGTCTGTCTGTGATCCTGCAGGGAAAGAAGGTCTCACTGAATTCACTACGACAATGATTACGCAGGGAGGCAATAGCACCATGACTAAATCAATGATTGATGAGACCATTTATCCATGGTCCGCGTCCATTAGTTCAAGTGTAGATAAAGAGGTTTCAATCTTCACATTCGAATGTCCGAATCAATATCTGAATTCATTCTACCCCATCATTATCAGCATGATGACAACACCATCTTTCGGCAAGGATGATTTTCTCAGGATTCAATCTAATCAGCAAAATTATGTGGACGAAGTGATCCGTTCATCATCAGATGAAGAGTACAGCAAGAAAGCACTGGAAGATTTGCTTTTCCGGGGAACAAGCTATCAACACATGGTTGAAGGAACGTCGAAAGGTGTTAGATCATTTGGCCCTGACGATGTGCGTGTTCATTACCAACGTTATTATACTGCGAACAGGCTGTTGATTGGAGTTGCAGGAAATTATCCGTCAGACCTGGTAAGCAAATTGAAGAATGACCTGAAGATGGGACCAGGTCCTGTTCTGGATGTATTGCCGGTACAGCGTCCGAAAATGCCTAATGGTTTGCAAATAGAAATCGTTCAGAAGGACAATGCATTGGGATCTGCAATCTGCATGGGTTTCCCGATTGAATTAACAAGAAGGAATGACGAATTTGCTGCATTGATGGTTGCTAATTCATGGTTAGGTGAACACCGCAAATCCTATTCACATCTTTATAAAAAAATCAGGGAAGAACGTTCGATGAATTATGGCGACTACTCTTACATCGAGTGGTACGACAACGGAGGAAGTAATATGCTTCCGCCTCCGGGCGTTCCGAGAAATTCAAATTATTTCTCTCTTTGGATCCGGCCCGTTCAAACTGCTGATGGGTTGAAGAAACAATATCCTGAATTAAGCGACATCAAAATCGGGCATGCTCATTTTGCAATCCGTATGGCATTGAATGAAATGCAGCAACTCATTGACAAAGGGATGTCGCAGGAAGATTTTGAAGCGACCCGCACTTTTTTACGCAGCTACATGAAACTTTACATTCAGTCAACTGAAACACAGCTTGGCTACCTGATGGACTCGAGGTTCTATGGCCGCAAAGATTATATTTCAGAAATGAATCGACTGCTTGAATCCCTTACTCTTGACCAGGTAAATGGTGCGATGAAAAAATACTGGCAAACGCAAAATATGTATGTCACTATTGTAACCGACAAATCTGAAGCAGTTCCACTAATGAAGAGTTTGGAATCAAACGCTGCCTCTCCAATGAGCTATTCAAAGGTTTTAAAAAGTTCTTTGAATGCCGACATTTTAAAGGAAGACAAGCAGGTAGAGGGATATCCGCTCAATGTTAAATCGGTTAAGATTGTTAACTCAGCTGACACCTTTCAAGATCAACCTGATCAGAAAGCTGTAACACCGGAAAGAGTAGTTCCGGAGTTAAAACAGGTTAAATAAAAAAACCGCAGCTCGATACTTCAATTTTCCCACCCGAGGATTTCATCGATCGTATGGGTGGTAACTGAATGGTAATTTGGTCTTGCTTTGGCATAGATCTTATGTGCCATTTCTTTCCCCTCAGCAGTTTTGATGAGTGCTGAGTAAAGGGGCTTCACAAATTTTCTGCGACCGACATTCGTGAGGAAGGTTTCCATCGAAGAATATGCTGCTTCATACTTTGAAGGAATCACGTGTTCAAACCATGCAAACAGGATTTCTGAATTACCTGTATTGGTAAAATGAAATGTCTCATCCAGCGATTTCATCTGCATTTGGTTTAATGAATCCGGCAGTGTGTTCAGAAAGCGCAGCCATTCAGTAGTAGTAAAGTTTTTTGTGTTGAGTTTTCCGGGAGCAGTTCCGTTTTTCCATTCTGCAACCTGTCTGTCTACTTCAGCAAATCCTGCGGATACGATGCGCACATGATTATCCGGAAAGCCCGGACCGTAAATCCATTTTTCAATGTCAATATGTTTTGCTTCTGCTGAATCATCTTTGATGAGATTGGCCTTATAATATTCCAGGAATTCTTCAGTCGTGATGGTTTTAAAAGCATGTTCAGCAAAATATTTTTTCAGGAAAGCATCGAATTTTTCCCTGCCTACTTCGCGTTCAATAACCATCAGCAGGTTGCAGCCTTTTTGATAAGCAATCTCACTCACGCCTTCATCAGGATCCCTACCGGTTAATTCCAGTTTGAGTTTTGTATCGGCACTGGTGTCGCCGAACTCTTGAATCGTTTCCTTTACTCCTTCCTGCCCGAGGATGCGTTCCATATCAGCAAAATCCCTTCCATACAATGCTTCCATAATCCTGTTCTCGAAATAAACTGTAAATCCTTCATTCATCCAGAAGTCGTTCCACGTTGCATTTGTTACCAGGTTTCCACTCCAGCTATGTGCAAGCTCATGGGCAACTAGCGAAGTGAGGGAGCGGTCGCCTGCAAGAATTGTTGGAGTCGCAAATGTGAGTCGCGGGTTCTCCATTCCACCAAAAGGAAAACTCGGAGGAAGAATGATCAGGTCGTATTGCCCCCATGCATAAGGGCCGTATAATTTTTCTGCAGCATCAACCATTTTGGGAAGATCAGCGAATTCATAAACGGCTTTATCAATGGTAACCGGTTCTGCATACACCCCGGTGCGATTATCAAAGGAATGAAAATCAAGATCGCCTACAGCCAGTGCCAGCAGATATGCCGGTATCGGTTGTGGCATACTGAAATGATAAATGCCGTCAATTCTTTTATGTTGTGGATTTTCTGCACTCATCAATGCCATCAACGTTGTTGGAACCTTTACAGTTGCTGAATAGGTAAAGCGTATTCCAGGACTATCCTGGATAGGAACCCATGTGCGCGCAAGTATGGCCTGCGATTGCGTAAACAGAAAAGGAGATTTCTTTCCGGCAGTTTGTGCCGGTGTGAGCCATTGCAAAGCACCCGCTTCAGGGGATGTTGAATAGTAAATGGTTAGTGTTTTTGTTGCTGGTGTCAGGTTCACTGTCAATGGCCTGCCTAAAAATTTCACTTCATCACCAAGTGTAAATTTTGCTTCCGAGCCATCGTCCAGCACAACTTTTTCAATTCGAAGATCCCTGGTGTCAAGGATTATCTGTGTAGAATTATTTTTCAACTCTACATCAAGAGTAGCAGAACCTGAAAGGATTTTCTTTTCAAAATCTACGGTGAGATTGAGGTCAAGGTGTTTTACAACTGCCTCGTTGGGTTTGGCAAATGAATGCGGATCGTTGGTTATCATTTCGGAATTAATTGTTGAATTGGTTGACTCCCTGGTTTTACTGTTACAGCCGGCAATGGCGAATACTGCAACCAGGAAAAATAAAATTCTATAAAACATCATTTGGAAAAGTGTAAAAATAAAAAATCCCAGCCTCGGAGTTGGGATCAGTAACGGAATTTAACTTTTCAACTCTCCAGAGAGGCAAGCGAAAACTCCCTGTTCAATCGCGCAATATGAGAGATCGAAATTTCCTTCGGACATTCTGCTTCACATGCACCGGTATTTGTGCAACTGCCAAAACCTGCTTCATCGTGAGCTTCAATCATTTTTAATACGCGTACTTTTCTTTCAGGATCACCTTGCGGTAACAAAGCAAGCTGTGAAACCTTCGCAGACGTAAATAACATGGCCGATGCGTTTTTGCATGCAGCCACGCACGCACCACAACCAATACATGCTGCCGCGTCCATCGCTTCTTCTGCCTTGGCTTTTTCAACAGCGAGGGCGTTCGCATCAATGGCCTGGCCGGTGTTTACAGAAATAAATCCGCCGGCAGCAATTATTTTATCAAATGCAGTGCGGTCTACAACGAGGTCTTTGATGACAGGAAATGCTTTTGCCCTCCATGGTTCAACTATGATCGTTTCCCCGTCTTTGAAGTGACGCATGTACAATTGACAGGTCGTAGTTCCATGCATCGGTCCGTGTGCCCGTCCATTGATATACATCGAACACATGCCGCAAATTCCTTCCCTGCAATCGTGATCGAAGGCAATCGGCTCATCACCTAAATGCAACAACTGCTCATTGAGCACGTCAAACATCTCCAAAAAACTCATGTCAGGATTGACATCATTCACTATATAAGATTTCATTCCTCCTTTATCGGAAGAATTTTTCTGGCGCCAAACTTTCAAATTAATTCTCATAGAAATAGAACGCTGATTAATTATGGTTTTTATGATTACTAGTGATCTTGAAATTATTCGAAAATGCTTTCTTTTTAAACTCTGGAGATTTTCCGAAATTTAAAAGCAGACCTACTTCCATTTCTGTTGCTTTTAAATAATTTATCAATTGGGCTTCATGCGCTTCACATAAAGAATCTGCAGACTTCAGCTCAATAATAACTGCATCCTCAACAAGCAAATCTGCATAGTAGATACCAACCTCATTCATCTTATAAAAGACTTTTATCGGTGATTGCCTGATAACTTTAAAATTCATTTCCGTTAATTCAACAAACATGGCGTTCTCATAAACTTTCTCCAGAAATCCATATCCCAGCGTATTGTATACTTTATAAAACGCCTGTATAATTTTTCCAGTAATTTCAGAATGTTTATAGTTTTCTGCTGACATAATTCAAATTTTTTGCATAACAATCATAATTAATCAGCGTTCCATTTCTTATTTGTAGCTCCTCACCTGCAACTCCACATTCTCAAATTCCAATTGCTCTTTGTGTAATTCCGGTTCCGCATCAACACCTTTAAATTCCCATGCAGCAACGTAACGGTAGTTTACATCATCCCGCTTTGCTTCACCTGCGTCCTGGTATTCAGTACGGAAATGACCGCCGCAGCTTTCATTCCTGTTCAGGGCATCTCTTACCATCAACTCTCCCAACTCAATAAAATCTGCAACACGTCCAGCTTTATCAAGGTCAGGATTGAAGGAATTAAATTCACCCGGCACAAGTAGATCTCTCCAGAATTCTTCACGCAATGCTTTCAACAAATCTTTTGCCTTGGTAAGACCTTCTGCCGTACGCGCCATGCCGCAATATTCCCACATAATTTTTCCGAGACGCTTGTGAAATTCTTCCACCGAAGTTTTTCCTTTAATGTTCAGGAAATGATTCATCCTTTCTCTTGCCGCATTTTCAGCTTCCACAAATGCAGGATGATCCGTTGAAATTGCTTTTGTAAATATTTCTGATGAAAGGTAATTTCCTACAGTATACGGAGCTACAAAATATCCGTCTGCCAATCCCTGCATCAATGCTGATGCACCAAGTCTGTTGGCACCATGATCACTGAAGTTGGCTTCACCCATGGTATACAAACCGGGAACTGTCGTCATCAATTCATAGTCAACCCACAATCCACCCATGGTATAATGCACGGCAGGATATATTTTCATCGGCGTAAGCAATGGATCTTCGTTGGTGATGTTATGGTACATCGGGAACAACTCACCGTAACGTGCTTTTACGACTTCCACACCCAAACGTTTGATCGCATCAGCAAAATCCAGGAATACACCCAGTCCGGATGGAACGATCCCGCGACCATCATCACAAACTTCCTTTGCAGCACGCGATGCAATATCCCGCGGACAAAGATTTCCGAAAGAAGGATATTTCCGTTCAAGGTAATAATCACGGTCCTCTTCCTTTATGTCGACAGCCGTCTTCTTTCCTTCACGAATTGCCTGTGCATCTTCTTTTGTTTTCGGAACCCATACACGTCCATCATTACGAAGTGATTCGCTCATCAGCGTAAGTTTCGACTGGTAATCTCCCGTAACAGGAATGCAGGTCGGATGAATCTGGGTGAAACATGGGTTCCCGAAATACGCACCTTTCTTATGTGCTTTCCAGATAGCAGTTACGTTGCTGCCCATGGCATTGGTGCTGAGGTAAAATACATTTCCATATCCACCACTTGCCAGTAATACCGCATGACCAAAATGTTTCGTGAGTTCACCTGTCACAAGATCACGCGCAATGATGCCGCGGGCCTTTCCATCAATGATTACAAGCTCCACCATTTCATGGCGATTGTACATCGTTACATTTCCCAA
>JBDTTM010000200.1:0-7721 GCA_039930605.1 Bacteroidota bacterium | reverse complement strand
AATTCGTGTATCCCGATAGCTATCGGGACGTGGCGAGAACAAACCCCGCAGCAGATCTGCGAGGAATTCTTTAAATTAAAAAGAGACCGTCTAATTATGAGACAGCCTCTAAAACTTTTTCAAGATTAAATGGTAGTTTACTTAAGTACAATAAAACGCTGATTCAAGGTTTTGTTCCTGGTTCCCAGCTTCACAAAATAAATTCCGGACTTGATATTATCTTTGCTGAGATCAAGTGACACATGGTATTTGCCCGGATCCTGGTTACTGTTTTCCATCTGTTTGATAACGTGTCCAAGAGCATCAGTAATTTCAAGTTGAACATCCGTATTATTTACAAGCGTGTATTCAATATTGATTTTATCTTTTGCCGGGTTTGGAAATACATTCCATGAAGAAACGGCTTCAATATTATCATTCACCCCAACAGTAAGCACACGAATAGTGTCGCCCGTGTACGTTACGCCACAATGGTTGTAAGCATAATGTTCTACGATGTATTGACCAACTCCCGGAAACACGTGATGCGCAAGTGGGGTACCAATTGTATGCTGAAGAGGAGAGCCATCACCCCAATTCCAAACGCATGAATCGGCAGTTGTGGCATTCGATGTTGCATCAATTTCATCCAGGTGAATGGTAAACATAAATCCATCAGGTTCAAAATTGCCGCCTGTTTGCTGTGCGAGATTCACCCTAACCAATATCCAGTTATTCGTTTCACTCTGTTCAAGCATGTGATCCAGCGGATCGACAATAGACAGCGCATAATATTCTCCGTTGCATGTTCCCACAGGAAGTGGAATATTAATGCTGCCATAAGTATCAAATTGACCAACATAAATTCCCTGATTTAAACCACAGCCTGCAACAGAACCGAGATTACTATTGGGAATGTCGGCCTGAGAAATAAAGTTACCTGCATCATCGTGACATACACCAAAACTTGAAGTACAATCTCCGAGGTTTACCAGACAATAGCTTTGTTTATTTCCAATACCTGTCAGTGGCCAGTTCAATGGATTCGGATCTCCTGTTTTTCTACGCAGGTCAATCCATACCCAATCATCAACGTGGATATGTCCGTGTGAAGCATGGTACGCCATTGTTCCGGCCGGCCTGTCCCAATAAGTCATCGAGTTGCCGTTCTTGTGGTAGATTCGTTGATTAACCATTTGTGTCGGAGGATTTCCGTCAGGGCATGCTGCTGTTGCGCATGGAACTGAAACCGTATCACAAAAACAATTGTTTGCACTGTTTATTTCAAGCGGACCCCACCCAATGTTAGGCGTAGCATTGGAGACATTGACACTTCCGAGACTCTCCCAATAAGCCGGAGTCTGTGCATCGTCAGAAGATTGCAGGTCAGGAAGCAGGTCACAATCCTGTCCACCGTCAGGACAAAAGCATCCACTCGCATCTGAAGTGTTACAAATGAGAGAAGTTTGGTTTGGTGGGGGATTCATGCCGAAGGTGATATTGGCGTACTGGAAAAAACCGCTATCAGAAAAATTAAACATATCGGTTATGATGAGGTTCCAGGTCCCGTTCGGATCGCTGCCATCATTAAAAGCATTGATAGATTCCTGCGGATAAAAGGTGCCGTTAAAAGGAGCAACTCCATCAGTAATGTCGCCGTCAGAACCATTCTCTGCAAAGCAGGTTCCGAAATAACCGGAGCCGTTGCCGCCGCGCTGATCAGCAAGCAGAACTATAGTGCCGGAAGGTGATTGCAGCCTCAACTTCAGGTCAGCGACATGAGAGTGGTTCACCATCAGGCATGTCGTATTAATTCCGAAGTTCATGTTGATGGCAGGCGTCAATCCTGCCACCTGGATAGGAATGTAAAGATCTGTTTGGTTATCAGGAATCGCTACAGGAATCGAATTCGTAAATGTCTGTGCAAATAATAACGAGGGAAAAATACTTAGCAGCGTAAATAATTTTTTCATGAGATACAGATTAGTGGTTGGTGAAAAAGATTTTAATGCCACCAAAACTATAAATTTTTCTTCATCATGGGATGCGGGATCAAGAAAAGTTAGTGGAGAATTAAATGAATTCGGCTATTTCAACTGCCGGCCTTTTAAATTTGATTCCAATTATGGGAATTCAGTCATTACTATGATATTTGACGAATCCTATATCTTTGTCACCAAAGGAATAGACCAACCATCTTTCACCTATAACCAAAACAGCCAATGAAATTCAAATTATTTATTCTTTCACTTCTGCTCTCATTCGCGAGTGCAACGAAAGCACAGACCTCAAATGCAATTTTCTTCACAGAAAATGGCGAAAAATTCAACCTGGTTCTCAACGGAATTCTTCAAAATGAGAAAGCCGAGACCAATGTAAAACTTACCGGGTTGAATGCTCCTGCTTATAAAACACGCGTCCTTTTTGCTGACAAATCACTAGGCATGGTTGACTACAATCTAAACTTTGTGGAAATGGGTGCTGAGGTCTCTTATACGATTAAGAAAAACAGTAAAGGCGCCTACGTAGTAAGATACGTGAGCGAAGTACCGCTGGCACAGGCACCACAATCCACGCCGAATCAAAAGGTTGTTGTTTATTCAACGCCTGCAGGGGAATCAACTACTACCCGCCAAACAACCACCACTACAACAGGCAACCCTGATAATGTAAGTATCAATATGGGTGTAAACGTAGATGGCAATGGTGGCGGCATGAATATGAATGTTTCAGGGATGAACGGCAATATGGAAGGATCTACTACAACTACAACCACAACAACAACTACACATTCCACCACAACTAATTACCAGGATCCTCCACCATCGCCACAGCAGGAACAACGCGTATATGTTGATGGATACAATGGAAAAATCGGTTGCCCTGTTCCGATGAGCCGTGGCGACTTTGATTCATTTAAAGGATCACTCAGCTCCAAATCTTTTGAAGACAGTAAAATGACGCTGGCAAAACAGGTTCTCAATAACAATTGCCTTACCAGCGCACAAGTGAGAGAGGTGATGGGATTATTTTCCTTCGAACAGTCGAAACTTGATTTTGCAAAATATGCTTACGGACATACTTATGACCTCGGCAATTTTTATAAAGTGAATGATGCTTTCGGTTTTGAAAGTTCCATTGATGAATTGAACACCTATATCAATTCACAACGGTAGAATATGTAATAGGTAAAAATTAATATTTAAGTGAACAGGTTATTTATTTCTTCCGGCGCTGCACTAGCTGCAGTTGCAGTAATACTCGGAGCTTTTGGTGCGCATGCGTTAAAGGCGAAGCTCGAAGCGGAACAATTGCAGGTTTTCGAAACCGGTGTAAAATACCAGATGTATCATTCACTTGCATTGATCCTGCTCGGAATCCTTGCGGAGAAAATAAATTCTCAATACATAGGTTATGCCGGATATTCTTTCCTGGCAGGAATTGTTTTCTTTTCCGGTTCACTCTACCTGCTTTCTACCCGGAGTATTCTTGGAATTGAATCATGGAAATTCTTGGGTCCTGTAACTCCGCTTGGTGGTTTGTGTTTCATTTCCGGATGGGTATTTCTTTTGATTGGCATTTTAAAAAACAAACAAATATGAAAATCTATTATTCATTTATTGTGCTCTTTATTTTTGCATTCTTTGGATGCAAAGAGCCGAAAACAGTTAACAACACTCCCGCTCCTCCTCCTCATCCGCAGAAAATAACCAAGGCAGGGGGATCAGTAAATGAAAACGCAACATTATCAACCGGCGCAGAAGCAATAGCAGACCCCGATACAAATACATTAATGAATGCAAGCCTGGATCCGCTGATGAGATTCATTGTCAGTTTTTATTCCATTGGAAGTGGCATTGATCGTGGACAGCCGGACAACCTGAAAGCATTTGTGGATGTATTCAGCAAAAAAAATAGCAAGTCAATTGAATTCAATGAAGTGCATTGGGGCAGAGAAGGCGAAACTGACTATTGTTTTACACTGAATGGTCTGTCTGATATCCAGGTTATTGACTTTATTGAAGGTGCCAAAGGGGCTCTAAAAGCAGCTGAACACGTACATTTTAATGAAAATCAGGCTTGCAGAAAAGGTAGGTGACCTGAACTCCTTTTCTACTGTCAAATAATAACCTTGCCTACATCGCTTTCGCATAGCATCAGCGGAGCAAGGCCGGCAGGCACGCAATTTCTTTTTTTTTGTTCATTCCTTATTGTTAACTTCTTGTCTAAAGTTCAAAATCCTTTAGAATTTTCCCTTTCTTTGCAGAATCAAAATAAAAGCTGATGAATAACGAATTCGGACTGAAAGCCAAAGACGCTACTATTGTTGATTTGGGAATAAAGAATGTCGCTGATGCATACTGGAACCTGACTCCTGCTGAACTTGTAGAAGAGACTATTATCCGTGGTGAAGGAATGCTCACCGATACAGGAGCACTTGCAGTTGACACCGGAAAATTTACCGGACGTTCTCCAAAAGATAAATTTATTGTTTGTGATGCAACCACAGAGAGTTCAGTCTGGTGGGGCGATATCAATATCAAAATTTCTCCCGAATATTTTGATCACATGCATGATAAGATGAGCGCTTATCTCCAGGGAAAAACTGTTTACGTCCGCGACAGCTATGCTTGTGCAGATCCGAAGTACCGGCTCAAGATCCGCGTGGTAACAGAAACTCCGTGGGCGAATCTGTTTGCGAACAATCTCTTTTTACGTCCGACGAAAGAAGAAATTTTATCTAATATTAAATGTGACTGGAGCATTATCTGTGCGCCCGGCTTCCAGGCAAACCCGAAGACTGACGGGACACGCTCTGAAAACTTTGCACTGATTAATTTTACAAAGAAGATGATCCTGATTGGCGGGACAGCTTATACAGGGGAAATCAAAAAAGGAATTTTTACAGTATTAAATTATGTGCTGCCGCATGATAAGAATGTGCTGAGTATGCATTGCAGTGCCAACATTGGCAAGGACAATGACACCGCTATTTTCTTCGGACTTTCAGGCACAGGAAAAACGACATTGAGTGCTGATCCAAACCGCGGTTTAATTGGTGATGATGAACATGGATGGGCAGATAATTCTGTCTTCAATTTTGAAGGCGGATGTTATGCAAAATGTGTAAACCTCTCCGCAGAAAAAGAGCCTGAGATTTTCAGCGCCATTAAATTCGGATCGCTTGTTGAGAACACTGAGTTTTTCGAAGGCACAACTACCGTGGATTATGAAAACATCGTAAAGACTGAAAATACGCGCGTAGCATACCCGATCAACCACATTGAAAATGCCGTGGAGCCGGGTGTTGCAGGCATTCCAAAAAATATTTTCTTCCTCACCTGCGATGCTTCTGGCGTGCTCCCTCCTATTTCAAAATTGGATGCCGGACAAGCCATGTATCATTTCATCAGTGGATATACAGCGAAGGTTGCAGGAACTGAAGTCGGCATTACAGAACCAACCTTAACTTTCAGTGCATGTTTTGGCAAAGCATTTTTGCCGCTTCATCCAACCAAGTATGCTGAGTTGCTCGGCGATAAACTGAAAAAGAATAAAGTGAATGTGTGGCTGGTGAATACCGGCTGGAGCGGTGGCTCATATGGAGTCGGCTCACGCATGAAACTCGCTTATACCCGTTCCATGATCACTGCAGCCATCAATGGCGAGCTCGACAAAATAAAATTTGAAAGCCTTCCGATTTTCGGATTGAATTTTCCTTCCACTTGTCCGAATGTACCGGTTGAAATTCTCAATCCGCGCAACACCTGGAAAGACAAGAATGCTTATGATGTAAAAGCCAATTCCCTTGCTGCTGCATTTGTAAAGAACTTTGCACAGTATGCGGAATATGCAAGTGAAGAAATATTGGGAGCTTCGCCGAGGGTTGTGGAGAATGCGTAAAAAATTGCTTAATCTTTTAAAACCGTCCTTGATCCATCGGACGGTTTTTTTTATGTCCAGCAACAATTAATAACTAAAAAAGGAGCCTTTCAGCTCCCTTTCATTCAATCATATTTTCCGAATAGTTTAATATTCGTCTTCATTAAAGAAGAAATCATCCTTGGTCGGATAGTCAGGCCAAATCTCTTCGATGTTTTCGTAGGTATCTCCTTCGTCTTCGAGTTCCTGCAGGTTTTCAATCACCTCCATGGGTGCGCCGCTCCGAATGGCGTAATCGATCAATTCGTCTTTAGTGGCAGGCCATGGCGCATCTTCAAGATGTTGGGCAAGTTCAAGGGTCCAATACATAGTTTAAATCGTTAGCAGGGGTTAATTCTCACGCCCTGTTTTAAGGGTTGCAAAAGTAAAAAAATATTGTTCCGGCAAACATTGGTGAAAAAATTTATTCAACGCCCCAGGATCAGCCATTCATCGTTTCAGGCGCAATAAGGCACTTTACATTCTTGGCTTCCACGAAGTCTCTACGGCATTGAGGTCCTTGGCCAGTTTCCGGGACAGCACAAAAAGATAATCCGAGAGGCGATTCAGGTAGCGTATTACCAATGGCTCTACAAAATCATTCTCTAAAAGATGGGTTGCCAGGCGTTCAGCCCTGCGGCATACGCATCGTGCAATGTGACAATAAGAAACAGTCGTATTCCCACCGGGCAATACAAACGATTTCATTTCAGGTAATAGCGCTTCCATGCTGTCAATTTCATTTTCAAGAAGCAACACGTCTTCCTCCTTCAGGTCGGGAATTTTCATGCGCGACTTTTCCGGATCACTTGCCAAAGATGATCCGATTGTAAAAAGGCGGTCCTGTATTTCTACGAGGATTTTTTGGTAATGTGCATCAATGGGTTGGTCCCGCAACAAACCGATAAAGGAATTTAATTCATCCAAAGTACCATAAGCTTCAATCCTGACATGGTACTTGGGTACGCGGGTTCCGCCAATCAATTGTGTTGTTCCTGTGTCGCCTTTCCTGGTATAGATTTTCATAATACGTGGAGAAAAAAAATTCAGGCCACCACTGCTTTCCTGATGTTCAGGTTTAATTCATCCGATTCTACCAAACCATCTTTCAGCCTAACAATTCGATGGGCATGCTGTGCAATGTCTTCTTCGTGGGTAACAACAATAATAGTATTGCCGCGCTGGTGGATCACTTCAAACAGTGACATGATTTCCTCAGAAGTTTTCGAATCGAGATTTCCGGTGGGTTCATCAGCAAGAATGATGGAAGGATCATTTACCAATGCACGCGCAATCGCCACACGCTGCCGCTGACCTCCACTGAGTTCATTGGGTTTGTGTGTTACCCTGTCACCGAGCCCGACTTCAGTGAGCACTTTTGTCGCTTTTTCATTTCGCTTGGTTTTATTAAATCCCGCATAAACCAACGGCAATGCTACATTGTCGAGTGCAGTGCTTCTGGGAATCAGGTTGAATGTCTGGAACACGAAACCGATTTCATGGTTGCGGATGTCGGCAAGTTCATTGTCCTTCATCGCGCTCACGAGGTTGTTATTGAGAATATATTCACCGCCGGAAGGAGTATCGAGGCAGCCAAGAATATTCATCAGGGTTGACTTGCCGGAACCTGAAGGTCCCATCAGAGCAACATACTCACCTTTATTAATACCTAATGAAACGCTTCTTAGCGCATGAATTATTTCAGTTCCGATCCGGTAAGTACGGCTGATATTTTTGAGTTCAATGACAGGCATAAATGGAAGTCAAAAGTATATTATAATTCGTTATCTAAAAGTTATATTTGGAAAGAGAAGAGAGAC
>JBDTTM010000199.1:0-7741 GCA_039930605.1 Bacteroidota bacterium | reverse complement strand
TTTGGCGGGTCAGTTTGCCGCGGAATAGGTGGGTCAACTTGCGCGGAATATCCACTTAAGGAGAGTAAGTCGATTGATGAGCAAGTATGACAGGTCTTCGTGCAGCTTTTTCTTTGTGCGCTCATTTTGCTCTATATTCTTTTGCCGCCTCTCGTCAAACAGGACTACATCAGTGCTGGTACGAGCTTCAATTTCCGCAAGTTCATCTTCGGTAAAAGACAGCTTCGCTATTAGTTTACCGATCTCGTTCTCAATGTAACCTATATTGAAACTCCTAAATGTGTTGGCGCAGCCTGAGGGGCAACGTGAGCCAAAATACAAAATACCTTTTTGCATGTAAGGAGTGTAGACGCGGCCACATTTACCACAGCGAATTCTACCGCGAAAAGGAAGGTCAATCTTTTCTGTGTAATGGATGCTTACTTTTTTGCCGTTGAGCGCACCTTGTACATGATTAAATAATGTCTCTGAAACTAAAGGCTCATGGCTTTTGCTCATAACGTATTCTCCATTGTTCCCAAGAATCTTTCCAGTATAAAATGGATTGGTAAGAATTTTATGAACGTGATTGAGCGTTACTGGTCGAGATACTTGCATTATCTCCTTTTCATCATCTTCTTCCGCAAGCATTTCATCTTCTGTTCTGCGTCTTCGCATGGGGACAGTAGTAAGACCCTGCTTATTAGCCCATCGCGCTAAATCAGACAGGCTCCATTCACCAGTCGCATATTGAGCAAACAGGTTTTTGATTATCGGTGCGCGTTCAGGATCGAATGGTTTTTGGTCCATACGCCCAATATTGAGATAGCCCATAGGAGCTCTATACGTGCAGATACCTTGTTCGCGTAAGTTCCAGGTCGCAATGGTTACCTTCTCGCTTGTGACCCTTGAATGGTGTTCTGCAAACATTCCATCAATATCCATGTGCAAAGCGCCTGAACTGGTTTTTGCGTAATTTGCATACGTAAAACGCACATCAATACCTTTGCGCATCAGTTTTCGAATCACTGTATCATCGCCCCTATTGCGACTAACACGATCCCAACACAAGAATATAACTCCTTTGAAAAGGTCTTTGCTTAGAAATTGAACAAGTTTCTGAAACTTTGGTCTTTCGATTCGATATTGAACCAATCCCTCTTTCGTTATATGGATATTGTTGTCTTCTTTAAAACCTGAGTGCTTTTCAGAAATAATGCCATCCGCACAGAACCCTTTGAGTGATATGGGAGCAAGACGAAGTTTCTCGCGAATAACGAACTTGCCATTTTCTAATTTCTGATATTGAATGGAATTTTTTTGATTCTCTGGTTCATCAGTACTTTTTCTATTGTATATTAAATAGCAATCACGGTACTGCCCCTTTAGAATATCTTTGAATAGTTTTTGTTCATTTGGGTACATGAGTATCATACTTATTCTGTGGTGGAATTATTTTATTTCCTTCAAATGTGTAACCTTCTGAAACAAGACGATAGTGAATTTTTTTTAATACACCACCCAATTCCTGTAGTGAGGAAATGGTTTCCTCAGTGAAAATATATGGATTGACATTTTTGTCAAGTGCCTTTAATTGATTTTCATTTTTGTCTTGTATACTCATAGTAACAGAATAATTTATATTGTTAATACCTCTATTGTGCGAAAGCGAATGTTCTTTTATAAGGAGGGAAAAGTTGACCCTTTGTCCATTTTTCCCCGTCTTTTTAAATCCTTCAGAATTAGTATGCTCATAGGATGAACGAAGAATCTTATGACCACAGCGAGATCACCCCCATTGGCATTACAGACTGGCGCAATACAAAGCAGCCTTTTGGTATTAAAGATAATGACAGGTTAGGACACATATATGCTATTGGAAAAACCGGAGTCGGTAAGAGCACCTTGCTTGAGAACATGGCAATCTCAGATATTGAAAAAGGCAAAGGAATAGCTTTGATTGATCCTCATGGAGATATTGCCGAAGACATTTTGCACTACATCCCTAAAGGAAGAATCAATGATGTCATCTACTTCAATGCGGGAGATATAGAATTTCCGATTGGCTTTAATCCACTCAAAGCAGTTCACCCGAATTATCACCACTTAGTTGCTTCCGGGCTTATTGGTACATTCAAGAAGATTTGGGCTGATTCCTGGGGACCACGGCTTGAATATATATTGCGGTATTCGTTACTGACCCTCCTAAACTATCCTGATGCAACCCTGCTAGATATCCAGCCATTGCTGACCGATAAAGCATTTAGAGAGCAAGTACTTTACAAAGTAACTAGTCCACACATACAATCCTTTTGGCTAAAGGAGTTTGAAAAGTATTCTCCGACTTTAAAGGCAGAGGCAATTGCGCCTATTTTGAATAAGGTTGGATTGTTTTCTACCAGTCTTCCACTTCGAAACATTGTCGGACAAAAAACAAGAAGCTTTCGGATGCAACAACTTCTTGATGAAGGGAAAATCTTGATTGCAAATCTTCCCAAAGGAACAATTGGTGAGGATGCATCATCACTATTAGGAAGCATGATCATCACCTCCATTCAGCTTGCCGCCTTGCACCGAGCAAAGCAGGATGCACATACTCGAAAGCCGTTCTATCTCTACATTGATGAAGCTCATTCTTTTTTGTCGCTCTCATTGGCAGACATTCTTGCTGAAGCAAGAAAGTATAAGTTGTCTCTTTTTTTGACTCATCAGTACATTGAGCAACTGCATGAAAAAATAAGATCGGCAATTTTCGGGAACGTAGGCACTATCATTTCATTTCGTGTTGGTGCTGAAGACGCAGAGTATCTTGTCAAGGAATTTTCTCCAACCTTCAATGAATCTGATTTAGTACACCTTCCTAAATATTCCATGTACTTGAAGCTGATGATTGATGGAGCAACCTCAAAGCCGTTTAGTGCGATTACAAAAGCAACCAAAGCAATAAACAATTCCTTTAAACAAGAAGTAATAAATACCTCAAGGAAAAAGTATGGAAGAAGTCGCGATGAAGTAGAAAAAGAATTTGCGGATCGCTATGAAAATATTGAAAATAAAAATGATGGGCAACAAATACTACTTTTTTAACAGCATCATGATTTACATCAACTAATACAGTTACCATTTCACTTGACTTCATACTCTTAGAGAATTTATGAACTATAGTTTTACAAGCTTACGACTTCTAATTATTCCGTCTCTCATTTCCACTTGAAGAAAATAAATACCAACAGGAAGCTTGCTTACATCAATTTTGAATTCAGAACCCAGTAAGTTTATTTTTGATTGAATAACTACTTGTCCCAATGAATTGAAAACAATAAAGGCGAGTTTGTTTATTTTTTCACTTTTAAGTTTAACTGTAACTTCATCAGAGGTAGGGTTAGGATAGAAATAAAATTCAGAACTATTCTCATTCTCGCTTATACCATCCGGTGAACTGCATGAATCGACGTAATTGCCACCGATCCATTTGATCAAATACCCAGTAGAAATACCGTTGATTGTGTCGATTCCAGAACTAATATACATCGTATCATTAAAAACGGTTACTAAGTATGCAACCATATCGAATTCGTTTGCGGTACCGAACCCACACCATTGATTACCCGTCCATTTCGCAAGATGCTTTGCAGAGACATGACCTGCATACTGAAATAGCCCCACACAGTATAATTCGTTGTTATGAACAGTCATATCGAAAACCTCAATCCTGTTAGCATAAGAATCATTGACATCCTGTAAGTTGTCGCCAACTTTGCTCCACGATATGCCATTCCATTTTTGAATACCGTTACCTACATTCCCATCTGATAAACTGATTGATCCGCCAGCGTATAACTCGCCGTTAAGCACTTCCAATTTGTCAACCCAATTCAAAAAACCGCCAAAGCCCTGGCCGACTTCTTGCCATGATCCATTGTGGTAAAACATCATATCTTCAACTCCTCCGATATTGAAATCGCCCGCAACGTAAAGTTCGTTATTGTATTCAGTGAAGTCGCTAATAGCAGAATATGGATTCCATGGGAAGGCATGGACATCTGTCCATTGTGTTCCTGTCCATTTAGCGATCCCGTGAATAGGCATTGAATCCACAGAATCAAACTGACCAGCAGCATATAATTCACCATCAATAACTTTTAATCTCAATACATGATGATTAAAATTTCCGAAAGGATGCCAAGATATCCCGTCATATCTGGCAATGAAATGTACAGGCACTCCGTTTACCATTGAAAAAAAACCTCCTACAATCAGGTCATTATTAAATTTAGTAATACAAAGCTGCTGCTGATCGAATAGTCCGAGAGTATCCCATGTGACACCATCGTAGACACAAAGACTTAATTTGCTAAAATCCCATATCGAGTCCAAGATTTCACCGCCTACATATAGTTTATTCGAAATAGTATCATTATAAAAACTTCTAATTTGTCGTCCTGTAATCGGGAGTCCTGCCACCGTCCAATGCGTAACCTGTGCCTCGCTTTTTGCAAGGCACAGGTTGAATAGCAAGACAAGGAAAGAAATTCTCATTTGTCAAATTTAATAAACTTCTTACATGCGACTCCCTGTTGAGTGATTACATTAACGAAATAAAAACCTTCGAGAAGCTCTGTTGTGTGCAAGAGTACACGATTATTACCAGTAGTTGCTTTGTATTCTTCATTTAAAACACTCTGACCGATACTGTTATAAATCGAAATTTTAATTTTCTCACTTCTTTCCAGATCAAAACCAATTGTTATCTGATTGAACGAAGGATTTGGATATAGTGCTATAGGAAATTCAGGTTTTTCGATTTCACCAATACCAATCAACTGGTCAATACAAAGTTGTGATAGGAAGACATCAAACAAACCATTCTCAGTAGAATCGTAATAGGCACCATTGCCCGGATTGAAAAGGGGAAAGTCGTTGGAAACAGCACTGGTCATTCCGCTCATATAGACTTTGTTTCCAACAAGTGCCATATCCTGAATTATCTCCCCCCCGCTACCAGTATAGCCACCGAAGAAAGTACCATATATCAGGTTGTGTTGATTATCGAAGGCAATAATGCAGGCATCTTCGGATCGAGAAGGATGATTGTCTTTCTTTAGAATATCCTGATAATAGAGATTTGCCTGCTGATGTAGATAGAATGCAGAGTCAGCAGTACCACCGCCAACAATCACTTTATCATCACTCGAAACAACAATACTTTCCAATTCAACACCTCCGGCGCCGCTGATGTATGTACCCCATTGCAAAGAATAATTTGAGCTGCTGAACTTCATAACGTATCCATCTCGATCCGCGTAGGTTGAATCGTAGAAACCAGTTGAATGCTTCAAAGGAAAATTACTGCTGGTAGTTGTTCCAACAATATATATGTTCTGGTCACTGTCAAAAGCAATTCGATTTGCTGGGGCCGGAAAAGGTAAAAATGTTAAACCTTCCTCACCTGATCCTCCAATCAGAGTAGCCCATTTTCTGACGCCTGTGGAATCAAATTTAAGAAGGAAGTCATCCGTTGTTCCTCCAAGTGTACTATCTATAAATGCAAGCCCCCCGGGATTTTTACATGGAAATGAGCTACTAGTTGTAGCTCCATGAATGAATATATTATTGTTGTCATCTACCTTTACACTATAGCCCCAATCACTTCCACTACCTCCATAAAAGGTACTCCAAACAATTGTATCATTGGTATTAAACTTCGTAACAAAAGCGTCATGCCCACCACCACTTTGCTGAAAGTATGCTCCTCCTACCGAATCAAGAGGAAATTGTGATGGGTCTGCGTATCCCGTCACATAAAAATTATTATGACTGTCAAAATCTAAACTGTGTGAATGACCACCGAAGAACGTTGACCAAGCAATAGCACCAAGTGTATCGAACTTAGCAAGAAATCCGTTGGTGCCATTTGAAAAAGGATTAAAATAGCTGCCAGAATGGTTACGTATAGGAAAATCCGCTGACGTTGTAAATCCGCAAATAAAAATTTCATTGTTACTATTACATTTAACATCCTCTGCTATATTTTCGCCTAGACCACCACCCCAAAAAGTACTATAGAGTAAACTGTCATTGCTGTTAAACTTGGAAACAAAACATTGCTCTACTCCAATGAAATTTGATTGAGCTGCACCAACCTTGATAGGAAAATTGGAACTCTGTGTTTCGCCGGCGATTACAACATTGTTATCTGCATCAGTTGTAATACTGAATCCAAACTCACTTTGAGTTCCTCCAAAATAAGTACTCCAGCAAAGACCGGAATCTTGCAATGAACCACCTTGTGCTCTGGCACATTCCAATATAAGCACTTGTTCAGGATCATATGAACCTCCAAGTGTAAATTGCACATCAGAACTGTCAATTATGCTGTAGGAGGCAAGCCAGCCGAGAGAAACGCGATTACCAAAGCCATCAAGTTGATATGCAAGTGGGCGTTCATAAGTAAAGGAACCCCATCTTCCGTTCACCTTTAAATCAGCGTTACTAATAAGCTGCAAGCTCTCATGTCCTGTGAAATGCAATTGCACAGGATCGGTTGCAGCACCCGGGTTAAGAATAATTTGAAATTTCATGCCTGCATTATTATTTGTAAAGATTACATCAGTGTTATCGTAGACATTTCCGAACATGATCTTCTCGCAGCCAGCCACCTGTATTCCATCCGGACAATGTGGAAGATAGTAATTGAGCAATTGATCCTCATGTGTAATATCATAGTATGGTTTATCGAATGCTCCTCCTTGAAAGTTCATTGCAATGCGCTCTACTGAATCAATTGTCGTTGTATCCGGCACGGAATGAGGAATAACAAATGAAACCGTATCTATACTGAAGAACAATTGAGGAAACTGATTAATTGTATAGGCATGGACATCATCTCTTAGGCTATCGTTTGAGTCAGTTAATTGTCCAAGGTTTGGAAAGAATAATAAGTTCGAAGGAGGAGGCACAGTATCTTGTGGCACTAAAAAATAATCCGTCTTGTATTTTATAGTTACTTTCTGATATGTGCTATCGGTAATTTGTGATTCCCCAGAAACAAAAATATTTCCGTTTGCATCGGCTGTTATTCCAGTTGCTTCGTCATTCCCTTCAAACTCTCCGTCAAAATAAACACTCCACAATAAGCCGCCACTCTTAGAGTAAGCCACTGTTCTGAAATCATTGGTAGTGCGTTTTGATTTTCCGGTTAGGATGATGTTACCGTAATTATCGAAGCACATTTTATTTGCGATATCATCTTTGTATGCAGCATCAAGAGAAACATGCCACTGCTCGGTTCCTGCATTATTGTACTTCACTAAAAGATAATTTTCCTTTAGAGGTCCCGCATAATTTTTTCCGCATACATACACATATCCGCTATCATCAATGAGCAAATCGTTTCCTTGGTCATCATTACCTGCTGTTCCAAAATCAGTAACCCAACTCACATTTCCTGCCGAATCAATTTTTACAGTACGTGCATTAAAACTATTTAAACTGTCACTCCCTGCACCTGTAATGTAAAAGTTTCCGTGCTTATCGCACTTTGCAGCCATTGGACGATCAAAACTATTTCCTGTACCTAGGGTGCGTGTGGTATCTTTTGCAACTCCGACAGAATCATAGCTGACCGCACAGTAATTCCACTTGGTAACTATATCCTGGCTTGCTCCTGCTACAGTTACTTTACCTGTTGGAGAAATATCCATTGCAAATGCCACATCAAAAAGATCGTGGTAATTGTATTGTCTTTTCCAGTTAAGCGCCC
>JBDTTM010000198.1:0-7805 GCA_039930605.1 Bacteroidota bacterium | reverse complement strand
TGTAACATCATCATTCCGTACATGGGGCTGACATTCGCAAGCATCTTTCCCTTTTCCATGATGATTCTCACCCACGATGAAATCGGTTCCGCTTTCGCAACAGTTGGAATCTGCTTACTCATTCAATTTATCGATAATCATTTCATCAACCCTTATATTGTTGGTTCCAGTGTAAGCATCAACCCGCTCACCGCATTTATTGCCCTGGTTGCAAGTGCCATGATTTGGGGTATCTTCGGTATGTTGCTCTGCATTCCCATTACCGGTATGATCAAAGTGGTTTGTGACAATGTAGAAGCCTTGAAACCTTACGGATATATCATCGGGCAGGAAAAAGAATTCGGCGAGGACATGAATACTACAAAAAGAAAAAACAACCCGGCTTTGAGAATGCTTGCTTCAAACAAAAAGCCCCGTAAAGTCTCCTAGTCAGAATTGATGACAGCAGATTCGCCTTTCTGGTTTAAGCAGACACGTGAAATTTCAGATTGTATATGGTCCGCTCTAATTCTCATAACCGTATTAAAGAATCTATCAAAATAAAATATCTCAGTTCTCTCTTCCCTTCTATATATACAGACCTCGACGCGGCGATTATTTAACAAACATTCTTCCCGATTGGTATATTATTCTCACTAAAGAATAATCAATTTAATTCCAATTTCTAACTGTTAAAAATTGTAAAAATGAAAAAGAAACTCATTTCGCTCGCAACTGTGGCTATTACCCCTATTGCCGGTTTCCTTTTTGCCGCTCTTCTTTTTACATCCTGCTCGAAGAACGAGATGGATGATCTCCTGCCTTCTTCTTCAACAAGTTCATCTAATATTCCTTTGGAAAAAAAATCAAATAATATTGCAGCAACCGGCCTTTCATCCAATCCACGGGAATTCGATGGAATGATTTCAATCAGCCACGGAGAATGCTTCGGCATGTGCCCGAGCTATAGCATCTCCGTTTCTAAAGAAGGAACTGTAGTTTACAATGGAGAAAGAAATGTCGGAATTCTTGGAACCGTGACTTACAGCATCAATCCTGATGTTGCACTCGAACTTGCACTCCACATGGAACGTGGCGGCTTCTTTGGCTTCCTTGATCAATATCCCCTTGTTCCAGACGCACAACGAAACGAAACTTCACTGCTGCTGAATGGCAGAATAAAAGTTGTTGTCGATTACGGAGTGGGTATTCCACTTGAATTGAAAATGATGCGCGCAGAAGTTGAAAAAGTACTCAACGTTCAGAGATTTATTGAAGGAACAGTTGATCCGGCTGTTATCAACACAAAATAGAATCCATCAACAAAATCATGAATGATGCCCCTGGAATTTCGGGGGCATTTTCACTTTACACCTTGCGAAATATTTCCCCACACCAGTGATTTTTTTACTCGTATTCACTTCCATTTATTTTTTTGAAACTACCATTTCCCATTTTTTAATTGCCAGATAAATTTTAAACCCAATGGCAGGCTATTGGTATATGACCTTTCAGTTATTTGAACCGTGAGAAGTAAAACCCTGAGCCCTGTAAGGCATCATCGAAAGCAGCGTTCATCCGTAAATGATCGCAGCTTTCTCCTCACACAAAAAAATAAAATCATGGATGATCTCATTACATTCGCAATCATGGTAGTTCTTGCCTTTCTTCTCCTCTCAAAAGTTGATCGCAAATACCGCACACTTCACCAGCGTAAATATAAATCAAAAATACAGCGGCTCCATGCGCAGAAAAGAATGCATGCGCTACATTGAAATAGTTATTTAATAATTTTTTGAAGCGCACCTACAGGTTTTCACTTTATCTTCTATCCCGTTTTCCGCTACTACTCCGCAATCCCTCTTCCAGTCCTACCTTTCGATGAATGGCGTAATCCTTTCACTATAAGTAAAGTTTATCCATTCGCTCCGTAGCCGCTTCACCCGGGGCTATCAAGTCATGGCCGTGGTTTCATAGCTTCCTGCCTAAACAGCCACTGCTGAAATAATCTGCTATATGGAAAATCCATCCCGGCTTAATTAATTTAATCGGAACAGTCAAATGAATAAGCCCGCAGCAGCGCTACGAGGAAATCTTTTGATTAAAAGATGGGAATGAATTTCCGTTTGGCTTTTCGGTTCTAAGCCTTCTTTCGTGTATATATCAAAAGTGAACCACCAACTGCAACCAGGAAAATGCCTGCCCAAGGACTCCAGTACACAGGAGTCTTCTCTTCTTTGGTGATGTCAATTGGACCGATGTCAACTACCTTCTTGTGAGTAATTACGCTTACTCCGGTTATAACAGTCATAAGGATTCCAAGAGCGAGTAAAATAATAGCTAATATTTTCATTTTGTATTTGAATAAAATGAAGGGAGTTACAAAATTGCACCTCCCTTCTATAGTTTAATTTATTTAGAAGCAAAAAGCCAGGCCAGCATATCCTGAATAAGTGTTTACGTGGGCGCGGTCCAGGATGTAATAATCATTGTTGGTTGTATTCTCACTCTTGTCACTCACATCAATGAGTCCTTGCACACCACGGTATCCAATACTGAGCTTCAGACTTGGCGCAATCATAAAGTCTACACCAATGCCATAAGCAAAACCAAAGTCAGCTGTCTTTACTGCAAGGACGGCATGAACAGTATCAGCATTTTCTGGAGTAGAAGATTCTGAATTCAACGACGAACCGGTATTGATTCCCAATTGAGGACCTACACATACATTGAGGTTCACAACACGGCTCACATCAGTATTGAGCACTAACAGCAATGGAATGTTCAGGTAACTGATTTTGAGATTTCGTTCTATTTCGCTTTTGTCCTTGTATTTCTGTGCAAGCATAGAATAAAGAATCTCCGCCTGCACACCTATATTTTTGCTGAAGTTGAAACCAATTACTCCGCCTCCACCATAACCAACAATAAAATCTGTGGCAATCGTGCTGTTGTCAATGCTTCTGACACGCAAAGAAGTCAGGGTTGCAAGCGCACGTACACCAAGATATCCCTTTTTATATTCGTGTTTCGCAGAACTGGATTCCTGCACAGGAGTTGACGACGCTTCGGTAGCCGGAGTTGTCCCGGGTTCTGTGGTTGTCGTGGTAGTAGTAGTAGACTGTCCGTTTACATTTGGAAGAATGAACGAAGCAGCAAGAATTAAAAATAGCTTTTTCATTTTATTTTTATTTTGATTTAGAGTTTTTTATCGGTAGGTTTAAAAGAAGCATACCACCATTTTTTTTCTGATTCCAAACTTCACTGGGCATAAAAGAGGCATCTGTTGGGGTAAAACTGCCCCGCTTTAATTCTCAAAATGTTTTCCTCCATCCATTATACAGTTCGGCAAGGTTTTTAAACACTATGTATTAAAAACCCAATTATGAAAGAAGAAACATTAGTAGAACAAAAGCACCTGAATACACTGGTTGATTGCGTAAACTCCCTCGTATTAAAAGGGTTTACAGAAGACTTCAAAGCAAAAGAGAATGGCTTACAATCTCTCGCAACGAAAAAAATGTATAAACCCGAACAGGTAAAAATACTTAACTTCTATCGCTTCGAAGGAAACTCTGATCCGGCCGATAATAGTATTCTATATGCCGTGGAAACTGACGACGGAAAAAGAGGAACGCTCGTAGATGCATATGGACCTTACTCTGACAGCAACGTTACTAAGTTCATGAATGAAGTAGAAGAAATTAATAAAAAAACAGAACGCCACATCAAGTTCTGAGGTTTTAAACATAGCATGGCACATGTTTTTAATTAATCAGTATAACTAAATTTTAAAACTAAATTATTATGGAAACAAATGAGAAAATTTCTGATGTATTAAATTCACTTGTACAAATAAACAACGACCGCATCGAAGGATACGAACGTGCAGCAAAAGAAACTGATGATACTGATCTGAAAGACCTTTTCAACAAAATGGCCGCTAAAAGTCATATGATGAAAAGTCAGTTAAGTTCGGAAGTTTCGAAGCGTGCAGGAAAGCCAACTGAAGGAACCACAACTTCAGGTAAAGCATTCCGGGTATGGATGGATTTCAAAGCGGCACTTACTGGTAAAGACCGACACGCAATCCTGAGTTCATGTGAGTTTGGGGAAGACGCCGCGCAGGACACCTATTCAGACGCTCTAAAAACAGGAAATGAACTTCCGGCTGACATTATTTCTTTGATCAGCGATCAAAAATCTCAATTGCGCGAAGATCACAATACAGTGAAAGCACTCCGCGACAGCGTTCATGCAAATTAATTGTCGTTAAGTTTTATGTTAATTTTTGATAGAAAGAGGCACCTTAATCGGTGTCTTTTTCTTTGAATGCATTCATATCTGCACTTCATACACATAACAAATGAGAGGAAAATATTTCTTCCTCCCATTTTGAATTTAAATAAGTTTGGAAATTACATTGGCTTTTTGCCCTGGATAATGCGGAGCAGTATGGCAATAATTGCAATCACCAGTAGCAAGTGAATTAATCCACCTGCTGCATAACCAAGAAAACCAATTGCCCAAATGATGATGAGCACAACTGCGATAACATAAAGAAGATTTCCCATGAGATTTGTATTTAAATTATTAGTGTATGTGAATGAATAGTTGTAGGTGAAGGTTGCGCGGGCTCTCCTGGAGAAGGCGTACCTGGAACATGCGTAGGATCCACCTTCCCGGGGTCATTTGTTCCGGGATTAATTCTTGTCGGATCATTTTTACGCGGATCATTTGTATCCGGATCTATACGCGTTGGGTCTACTTTTCCAGGATCGTTCACACCGGGCCGTATGCGTGTGGGGTCGTTCTTCTCCGGATCCTGCTGATTGAATATTGGGTTCATAAGTTTTTTTTACACACAAGCAAAATTGCGTGCCACAAGTGCCTGCCTGTCTTCCTCCTTTTTCTTCATATCGTCCTCCTTCTTTATTACTGCTACATTTTGTCAGCTTCATTAAATGACTGAAGCCTTCAGTACGATTCTTCTGCCGGTTATCGATTGTTTGGTTTATGTGGCCCGTAAACGCACTGTCTCATTCAACCGTCCAGACACATTAAGTCCGTTATTTATTTTGGAAAGTATTTAGCATGTGTTGAGTTGGTAAAAAGTATCCGCATTACGGGAATGGATCTGAGTTTTTTTTGTGACATCGACAGTAAATAAATTCGTGTCTTACATTCATATTCCTTTCAAATTATGGAATAAAAATCATTATTAGTGTATTTATTTCCCCAAAATGTGAATTAAACGACACTAAATAATATAAATACTATTCACTGTACCTGCAAAACTTTTTTGGCATAATTATTTTGATATCGGTACAGGAATTTTAACTCTATAAAAAAATAAAATTATGGCAAACGCAGCAAAATTATTAGGCGCACTCCTTGTCGGAGCAGCAGCCGGTGCAACACTAGGTGTTTTATTCGCTCCCGATAAAGGCAGCGAGACACGCAAGAAAATATCAAAAAAGTCTGATGAGCTGATTGATCAGTTATCCGAAAAAATTGATGAAGGAAAAGCAACCCTTGCAGATTTAAGAAAGAAAGCAATGGATACAGCAGCTGATTTGAAATCAAAGGTGACAGATGCCGTTGACGATGAAGTGGAAGCGCACACTAAACGCGCCCGCGCTACTGCCAACAGTCATTCTACTTCACACTGAATATAAATCAACCGGATCTGCCATGGAAGAGAAAATAAAAGTTGAGCACCTCATCTCTGATGTAAAAGAATATGCAGAGGAACGCATGAACCTGGTAATGCTTACGGTGCAGGAAAAAACATCGAAGGCAATCGCAAGCACGGCTTCAGTTCTTATCGTCGTGATTCTTGCGATATTCATGCTCGGCTTTTTAAGTACAGCTCTTGCATGGTTTATCGGGCAGCAACTTGCGCAGCCCTTTCTTGGCTTCCTGATTGTAGGCGGCGTTTACCTCATTGCAGCAATTTTGTTGTGGAGCAATAGAGAAAAGTGGATCGGCTTTCCTGTCATGAATGCATTTCTTAAAAATATTTCAGATGATGAAGATTGAAACATATCAGCAGTTAAAAGAACAGCAAGCATTGTCTAAACTCCGGTTAATGGAACTGGAAGAACGCATCAAAGCTGATTATGCTGAAATTAAAAACGACCTCAAACCAATCAACCTTCTCGGAAGCACCTTGAGGAGCGTGCTGAAATCTGAGAAGCATGGAGTAGTTGGCGATTCGATCGGCTTCACTGTTGATCTGCTTGTAAAAAAACTTCTCTTCCGGAATTCTAATTTCATTACCAAAGGCCTGCTTTCTTATGTCGCCAGGAACTATGCAAACAGTATGGTAACAAAAAACGCAGAGAACATTCTTGACGGTGTACAATCAATGCTTTCTAAAATTAAAAACAGGAAAAGTCAAAACGGGCATCCTTTTGATGAATCGACCGCAAATGTAGATTTGTAACCATCGTGGTACATTAGTATTTGTTTATTCCAGGAAAAGAAACGAGTGACAACTGTCTCGTTTCTTTTTCTTTTTAAAAGATATCCTGTCATTCAAAAATAAAAAGAAGAAACCAATGCAGAAGAAAAGCAAATCACCTCATAGAAGAAAAACCAGAAATATTCTCCTTATTATTCTTGGAGTACTGGTTATTGCGCGATTGATACTTCCGTCGGTTGTTTTGAAATTTGCCAATAAAACGCTTGCCTCTATGCATGGATACTACGGACATGTGGAAGATATCGATATCGCCCTTATAAGAGGTGCATACCAAATCAATAATATCTTTATCAATAAGATTGATTCTGTAACACAAAGACAAACAACTTTCTTTCATTCGGAATCCATTGACCTTTCTATTGAATGGAAAGCCTTGTTCCACGGAGCAATTACAGGTGAACTGGTATTTGAACGCCCCATGCTTCGTTTTACAAAAGATAAAACCGAACCTGGCGATGTCAAAAAAGACACAACGGACTTCAGGATTGTTTTGAAGAAATTTATGCCGCTGAAAATTAACCGTTTTGAAATTAATCATGGAATAATTGCATACCACGATTCATCAACGACTCCTTCCGTCTCGATAGAGTTGACAGAAACATATATTCTCGCAGAAAATCTTAAAAATGTTTATGCTGCCAATGATATTCTTCCGGCAACTGTAAAAGCACATGCTTACCTGTATGAAGGACTACTTAGTATGGACATGCGATTAAACCCGCTTGCAGATGATCCCACTTTTGATCTGAATGGTGAATTGAAAAATACAAACCTCGTTAAACTGAATGAGTTCTTTAAGGCTTACGGTAAATTCGATGTGCATCGGGGCAACTTCGGTTTATTCACTGAGATGGCTGCCAGGGATGGTAAATTTAAGGGCTATGTTAAACCTGTCATCAAAGATCTGGATGTGTTAGGGCCTGAAGACCGGAAGGATAACATCCTGCAAAAGATCTGGGAAGGCACAGTAGGATTGGTTGGCGTGGTATTCAGAAACCAAAAGAAAGACCAGGTTGCAACAAAAGTCCCGATTGAAGGCGATTTTAAAAATCCTAAAACAGGAGTTGTAGATGCAGTTGTTCAGGTAGTCATAAACGCATTTATACAAGCCCTCGTTCCTGCAATAGACGATGAGATTAACCTGAAATCTATCAGTACGCAATCCGAAGAAAAGAAAACTTTTTTTCAAAAACTTTTTTCAAAAAAAGATAAAGCAGATAGTAAGAAGAAAAAATGAAAGTCACGGGAAAATATTTCTACAATACCCGCAAGGAATTCATCAACTTTTCCTGACACAAAGAACACTTTCATGGAAAAAGGTACTTGGAGGGATAGTTGA
>JBDTTM010000197.1:0-7823 GCA_039930605.1 Bacteroidota bacterium | reverse complement strand
GCTTCCTGCACACCGGCATATCCATAGATAATTCCTGCAGTCGGGAAGTCAGGCGCCTTGACAAACTTCATCAGCTCTTCAACGGTAATTTCTTTATTGGCGATGTATGCAATGATGCCTTCAATTACTTCAGTGAGGTTATGTGGTGGCATATTGGTCGCCATACCCACAGCGATTCCTGAGGAACCGTTCATCAACAGGTTTGGAATTTTAGCAGGTAGAACGGTCGGCTCTTTCAATGAGTCATCGAAGTTCAATGCCATGTCGACGGTATCCTTATCGATGTCGGCTAACATTTCTTCCGCCAGCTTTCTGAAACGTGCTTCTGTATACCGCATCGCTGCAGGGGGATCTCCATCCATACTTCCATAGTTACCCTGTCCGTCCACCAAAGGATATCGCAGACTCCAGTCCTGGGCCATTCTTACCATTGCATCATATACAGAACTGTCGCCATGCGGATGGTATTTTCCCAACACCTCTCCAACAATTCTCGCTGACTTCTTGTATGGGCGGTTGCTTAAAACCCCGAGGTCAAGCATGCCATATAGTACCCTTCTATGCACCGGTTTTAATCCATCACGCACGTCTGGTAATGCACGCGACACAATGACTGACATTGAATAATCAATGTAAGCCGTTTTCATTTCCTCCTCGATATTAATCGGGATTATCTTTTCTCCTGATGCCATATTTTTGCTCGTATTTTTGTGTTTTTTATAAGCGAACGAAGATACTTAAATCGTCCCAATCCTGTGCTGTTTTTGCGTGGGATATATCAATAAGTTTTCACCGTATAAGTGCTTAATAAATGACTTCGCCCTTCAACAAAATCATGTTGAAAATTAAGACTGACTCATCGGCAGTATGCGGATGATTGTATGGTAATTGCGGTTCCGGAGAAAATCATGTAACCTTATTTGCCAATGCCTGATTCGATGTTAAAAAAGGCCCGGACCTGATTGAATCATGTATCTTTGCAAGAAGGTTGATATAATTTAGTGAACTTAACCCTAACTTAATCGTTCTAATTTTTAAAGAAATCAATATGGAAGCCAAATTTTCCCCACGTGTGAAAGATGTTATCGCCTTCAGTAAAGAAGAAGCGTTGCGACTTTCCCACGATTTTATCGGTACCGAACATTTATTACTCGGCTTGATCCGTGAAGGTGAAGGCATGGCAATAAAGATTCTCAGGTCTCTCGGCATTCAGCTTGCAGACCTTCGCAAGTCAGTTGAGAATTCAATTAAAGGAAGTGGTGGTTCACCCAGTAACCTGGGGAATATACCCCTCACCAAGCAGGCAGAAAAAGCATTAAAAATCACCTACCTGGAAGCAAAAGTTTTCAAGAGTGATATTATCGGAACAGAACATCTTCTTCTTTCTGTATTGAAAGACGAGGACAATGTAGCTACACAGATATTAAACCAATACGGTATCACTTATGATATCGTTAAAGAAGAACTCGAAATGCTAAAATCAAATTTCAAAAGCGAAGCACCACACAATCCTGCAGAGGACGATCCGTATTCAAAGGACGATGAAGGCGGCGGCGGTGCCGGTAGCGGAATGGGCGGTGGCGGCAGTAAAAAAGGCAGCGACAGCAAGTCTAAAACGCCGGTACTCGATAACTTCGGCCGCGACCTAACCAAGGCTGCAGAAGAAGGCAGGCTCGATCCGATTGTAGGAAGAGAAAAAGAAATTGAGCGGGTATCACAAATACTTTCAAGGAGAAAAAAGAACAACCCGATCCTCATCGGAGAACCTGGCGTGGGTAAGTCAGCAATTGCTGAAGGACTTGCACTCAGAATTGTTCAGCGAAAAGTATCGCGTGTGCTCTTCAACAAACGCATCGTTACACTGGATCTCGCTTCACTGGTTGCCGGAACTAAGTATCGCGGACAATTCGAAGAGCGTATGAAAGCCGTGATGAATGAGTTGGAGAAATCTCCTGATGTCATACTTTTTATTGATGAAATACATACCATCATCGGTGCAGGAGGAGCTTCAGGTTCATTGGATGCTTCCAATATGTTCAAACCGGCACTGGCTCGTGGAGAAATACAATGTATCGGAGCAACTACTCTTGACGAGTACCGTCAATACATTGAAAAAGATGGCGCACTCGACAGGCGTTTTCAACGTGTCCTTGTTGAACCTGCTTCTATTGACGAAACGGTTATCATCCTTAATAATATCAAGGACCGTTATGAAGAACATCACAACGTTAATTATACTCCTGAAGCAATCAAGGCCTGTGTGTCATTGACAGCAAGGTATATCACGGACCGTTTCCTCCCAGACAAAGCAATTGACGCTTTGGATGAATCCGGTTCGCGCGTACACCTTACCAATATACATGTGCCGAAGAATATCCTTGAACTGGAAGAGAAAGTTGCGGAAATAAAACAAGAAAAGAACAAGGTTGTCCGCAGCCAGAAATATGAGGAGGCAGCTAAACTTCGTGATACTGAAAAGCAATTACTTGAACAGTTGGAGAATGCAAAGAAGGCCTGGGAGGAAGAAACCAAGAGTCACCGATATACAGTAAATGATGTTGATGTGGCAGAAGTAGTTGCCATGATGACAGGAATTCCTGTAACGCGTGTAGCACAAACTGAAGGATCGCGCCTGGTGAAAATGGGCGATGAATTAAAAGGAAAAGTAATCGGACAGGACAATGCAATTAATAAGGTTGTAAAAGCAATCCAGCGTAACCGCGCAGGATTGAAAGATCCGAATAAACCAATTGGTACATTTATATTCCTGGGACCAACCGGTGTTGGTAAAACTGAATTGGCCAAAGTGCTTGCGAAATATCTGTTCGACAGTGAAGAAGCGCTGGTTCGTATTGACATGAGTGAGTACATGGAAAAATTTGCAGTGTCACGCTTAATCGGTGCGCCTCCGGGATATGTCGGATATGAAGAAGGTGGTCAGCTCACTGAAAAAGTAAGACGCAAGCCTTATGCAGTGGTGCTCCTGGATGAAATTGAAAAAGCCCATCCGGATATTTTCAACCTGCTTCTCCAGGTTCTTGATGAAGGAACGTTGACAGATAGCCTCGGAAGAAAGGTGGATTTCAAAAACACCATCATGATTATGACTTCCAATATCGGTTCACGTCAATTGAAAGATTTTGGACAAGGAGTAGGATTTGCTACAGCTGCAAAAACATCTTCAACAGAAGATTATTCAAAAGGAGTTATCGAGAATGCATTAAAGAAAGCTTTCGCTCCGGAATTCCTGAATCGAATTGATGACGTGGTCATGTTTAATTCTCTCACGAAAGAAAACATACACAAAATCATTGATGTGGAACTGGTGCATCTTTATGGAAGAATTACTGAACTGGGTTATAAAATCAAGTTGAGCGATGAAGCCAAAGATTATATTTCAGACAAAGGATTTGATGCTAATTTCGGAGCGCGACCATTGAAACGGGCGATTCAAAAATACCTGGAAGATCCAATGGCTGAAGAAATCATCAAAGCTGAAATGGGTGAAGGCGATACCATCCAGGTAGACCTGGAGGCAGAAAAGTCAGAGCTCAAGATTACGATTATCAAAGCTGCTGTTCCTCCTCCACCGGCTAAGACTGGCGGTAGGAAGAAGAAGGAAGAATAAGCTTAAATACTAGTTTTAATTAAATCCCGTTTCGTTTTGAGACGGGATTTTTTTTAGAGGAAAATAAAGATTAAACACATAGGCCAGATAGGAAGATAGAAATCCAAGGCGGAGTTTTATATTTGGAGGAAAAATAAACACATAGAATAACCCTCAATACAGACTTTCAATATAAATCCCGTTTCACTTTGAGACGGGATTTTTTTTAGAGGAAAATAAAGATTAAACACATAGGCCAGATAGCAGATAGAAATCCAAGGCGGAGTATTATATTTGGAGGGAAAAAAAAACACATAGAATAACCCTCAATAGAGACTTTCAATATAAATCCCGTTTCACTTCGAGACGGGATTTTTTATTTTGCGCAATAGAATATGATCAGTGAGTGGCGCTGTATGGACGCCCCATTCGATTTGGGGGATTGCTTTCAACCTTCACTATGGCTTCGGTTGACAGGCTGTTCCACGCAATGACTACTCAAAATAGAGCTTTGCTCCACACAATAACTATCACAACAAAAAACCCTCTTTGATCTGCCTGCCGGTTGACAGGTTTCTCAAAGAGGGTTTTAAATATTATTCGTTTCTATTATTGAGTGATTCCTTTGAAGCCTGCGTCACCGAACCACTTGATGAATTCGCGGTCATCTCTTGCCATAGACTTCATAGAAGGATCCTTGGCAATACTTGCGGTAAGGTTGCTGATTACTCCGCTTGCATCGCTTTTGCGTGCGCAGATAACTGCCTTCAGGTATAAACCGATTGCAGAATCTTTATCAGGAGAAGCATCAACCATGCTCATTGCACCATCTTTATCGCCGGAAAGCAATTTTGCAAGTGCACAATTGAAAGTAGCAGCACTGCCGCAATGTCCAACTGCACCAGAATAATTTCCATTCAGGATATCTATGATTGCCATGTTCTCACCAACTTCAGAACCAGCACTCATTCCATTGGTGTACATTTCAGTTGCTTTGGCGCGGTCACCCTTTTGACGGTAGCAAGCGCCCATGTTATTCATCACAATTGCGTTGCTTGCATTCAACTGATCAGCCTTTGAAAACTCAGCCATCGCTCCGTCTACATCTTTCATCATGAATTTCACCATGCCGACATTGTTTGCACAACGCCAGTCCTGTGGATAGATTCTCTCTCCTGCAGAATAGAATGCCATTTTTTCACTATTGTCCTGAGTCAATGTTCCTGCATAAAGGATTTCTTCCACATTCAATGAATCAGGATTTGATTTCGCAAGACGTAAAATTTCATCATCACTTCTGCCGATCTTTTCAGCATTGAAAGTGTAGTTTGATTTTCTCAATTTCGGCATGATGCCTTCAGCAATTTCTTTGTATGCCTTACCCATCTTCTTGATTTCCATTTCACGTGCTTCAGGATCGCTGTTAGAAGCAACAATACGGAGGATGACATCCTTCATACCCATATCGCTTTGCTCCATCAACTTCTGGAAGCCCGGCCAGTCTTCTGCAACAGCACTCATGTTCACTGCAATGCTGTCAGCTTTCATTTTCATTTTCTTCATGCGGTCAGTGAGGTACTTATCCGATGACTTGCTTCTGTTATTTGCAAGCTTGTTGTTCAGGTCAACTTTTCCATCCGGAGACGCATTTCCTATAACATCAACGCTCTTAAGATTCATGTCAGGAGCCATCAATGATTTCAAGATACTGTCAACTGCAGCAGATTCTGCCTTGTTGCTGATACCACTTTGCTTGTGTTTGAAATTGGCGCTCAGGGAAGCAACATTTACCGGATAGTACATCTTACCATCGAAGGTAACCGGCACAATGCGCTGGAAATTATCTTTTCCGATCAAAACTTTCTCATCACTTTTTACAAGAAGTGGAGTTGTGATCGTTGCATCTGCAATTTTAGATGAAGGCAATACTTTTTCAGTCTTTCCTTTCATTCCCTTGATATTGACCATTACGTCAGCAGCACGAAGATCGGAGGAATAAGCCATCTTGTCAGTGTAAGTGAATCCACCGCCAGCTTTCATGTTGATCTTGGTACCATTTCCTTCTACTTTCTCACCAACTATGTTGATTGATTTGAAAGATTTATCACCGGTGGCAGTTTTCAGTGAAGGAGTTACTGTGAGCGAAACTTTCTTTGCAAAATATTTAGGAGGGTAGCTGCCTTTAACTGTAATTGCTATGCTGTCCCCATGCATCTCCAGCGGATTTGGAGTTACTTCGTACTTTACGGTACCTGCATTTTTCGACATCTTGCCGAGACCATTACAGCCTGCAATCGCAGCTGCAACAATAAATAAAGAAATGATTTTGTAATACTTCATGATATAATTGGATGTTGTTAGGTGTTTAAGTGGCGCAAACTTAAAATAAAATTTTGTTAATGAAATTAATGTTAATTATTTTTTTGAAGACCTCTTGCGTTCGTTTTCATCCAAAATAATCTTTCTCATGCGGATTGCTTTGGGTGTGACTTCAATATATTCATCTTTTTCAATGTATTCCATGGCTTCTTCTAAAGAAAAATTAATCTTCGGAGTGATCCTCACATTGTCATCACTGCCAGATGCGCGCATGTTGGTAAGTTTCTTTGCACGTATCACATTGATAACGAGATCGCCAGGACGAAGGTGTTCACCAATGATCTGACCGGTATAAATTTCTTCTCCCGGACCAATGAAGAACTGGCCGCGATCCTGCAGTGCGTCTATTGAATAGGCCGTGGACTTTCCTTTATCCATTGATATCAATACACCATTTATACGGCCGGGAATATCCCCCTTCCATGGCAGGTATTCTTTAAAACGGTGTGCCATTACAGCTTCACCTTTGGTTTCTGTAAGCACATTATTACGCAAACCGATGATTCCGCGCGCCGGAATATTGAATTCTAAATGAAGAATGTCTCCTTTGGGTTCCATCACAAGCAGTTCGCCCCTTCTCTGAGTCACCTGGTTAATTACTGCACTTGCATATTCTTCCGGAACATTTACAGTGAGCACTTCAAACGGCTCATGCTTCACTCCACTGATTTCTTTAACGATTACCTGTGGCTGACCTACCTGCAATTCATAACCTTCTCTTCGCATTGTTTCGATGAGAATGGACAAATGCAGAATTCCACGGCCGAAAACCATGTAGGAATCCGGTGATCCTGTATCCTCCACGCGCAATGCAAGGTTCTTTTCAATTTCTTTGTATAAACGTTCACGCAGGTGACGAGAGGTTACAAACTTTCCTTCCTTACCATAAAACGGTGAGTTGTTGATAGTAAACAACATGCTCATGGTTGGCTCGTCAACAGCGATTGTTGGCAGTGCCAGGGGATTTTCAAAATCAGAAACGGTATCTCCGATATCGAAACTTTCAAGACCGACTATGGCGCAGATATCTCCTGCATCAACAAACTCTTTCTTGGAACGTCCCAATCCTTCGAAGCTGTGAAGTTCTTTAATTCTTGATTTGAGAATGCTGCCATCACGTTTCACCAAAGAAACCGGCATGCTCTCACGCATTGTTCCCCTGAAAATACGACCGATGGCAATCCGTCCCACAAAGCTGCTGTAATCAAGTGAAGTGATCAGCATCTGAGGAATGCCGGTATATGCATGTGGAGGTGGAATGTATTTTACAATTGCATCCAGTAAAGCTGATATGTCATCTGTTGGCTGTTTCCAATCTGTACTCATCCATCCATGTTTGGACGAACCATAAAGGGTTGGAAAGTCCAATTGTTCTTCAGTGGCATTGAGGTTGAAGAAGAGTTCGAAAATCTGGTCATGCACTTCGTCCGGACGGCAGTTTTCCTTGTCCACTTTGTTGATTACAACAATTGGTTTCAAGCCGAGAGCCAATGCTTTTTGAAGCACGAATCTTGTTTGCGGCATCACACCTTCGAAGGCATCTACGAGTAATAAAACACCATCAGCCATGGTGAGCACGCGCTCTACCTCACCTCCGAAGTCTGCGTGACCAGGGGTATCTATGATGTTGATCTTTACATCTTTGTAACGAATACTGACATTTTTGGCAACGATTGTGATTCCGCGTTCACGTTCGAGATCATTGTTATCCAGAATTAATTCACCCGTTTCCTGGTTATCCCGGAAAAGGTTGGCCTGGTGAAGCATTTTATCAACCAGAGTAGTTTTGCCGTGGTCAACGTGGGCGATAATGGCAATATTGCGAATGGACATTTGG